>JAPSGG010000032.1 GCA_031177845.1 Chromatiales bacterium | reverse complement strand
TGCCTCATTCCGCGAGACCTACGACGTGGATATTCGGGGTGAGATCTGCCCGTTTTGCCGCGCGCGGCTGGACAGCGAGTTCGAAGGCGATTTCATGCGCTTTCCGGTCAAGCGTATGTTCATCTCCGAAGCCGGGCGTGTCGCGGTGGGTACCTATGCGCCGCACGATCCCAGCACCGCGGACATCGCCGACTTGGTCGGTTCGGTGGACCTGTCTAAGGTGGCAGAAATCGGCGATGAGGGCGACCCGCGGGCTTGGTCATGGTCCGGCGCGGTGTATGCGGCTAGTCGCGGCATACTTGAGATGATCGAAATCTTGAAGGTCAAGCGCG
The DNA here is from genome assembly GCA_031177845.1 of Chromatiales bacterium. Classification (GTDB taxonomy): domain Bacteria; phylum Pseudomonadota; class Gammaproteobacteria; order JACCYU01; family JACCYU01; genus JAPSGG01. Next base: position 8,883 of record JAPSGG010000032.1, on the reverse strand, counting down.
AGTTTCTCTATCTGCTCCTGACCCTGACGCAGGAAAAGAACGTCAAAGTGTCGCGCTTCCCGCTGATTTTCTTGGATGAGACCATCGTTGCGCACACCAATCTGGCGGAATTCCACAAGTTCCTCCAGGAAAAGGAGAACGAGGCGCTGCTGGACCGCATGGTTATCATCAAGGTGCCTTACACCCTCAATTACCTCGATGAGGCGCGCATCTACAAGAAACTGGTTTCGAATGCGGCCGCGTTTCGGGATGTTCATCTCGATCCCCACGCGCTCAAGCTGGCGGCGACCTGGGCGATCCTGACCCGGCTGCGCCCACCTGAGCGCGAGGAACTAGATATTTCCAAGAAGCTGCGGCTATACGCGCACGAGGACGTGGAAGGTTTCTCCGAGACGGAAGTGGCGCGAATTCACGCGGAATCGCCCGATGAGGGGATGACTGGCGTCAGCCCGCGGTTCGTGATCAACGCGATCTCCAATGCCATCACGCGCAGCGAGGCCCGCAGCCTGACCAGCATGGAAGTATTGCTCGCGCTCAAGGACGCGATTGAGCACGATGCGCGCATGGACGCTAAGGAAAAACGCCAGTGGGTGGATTTCCTCGTGCGTGCGCGCAAGGACTTCTACAACCGGTGGGTCAAGGAGGACGTGCACAAGGCCTTGTTCGCCTCCTTCGAGGAAGAGGCACAACAATTGCTCGATAAATACTTAGACGAGGTCGAGGCCACGCTGGATCAGCGCGAGATCACCGATCCCATCACCGGCGAGTCGCGCGCCCCCGACGAGCGCTTCTTGCGCTCGGTGGAGGAGAAGATCAAGGTTTCGGAATCGGGCAAGCAATCATTTCGGCAGGAGGTTGTGCGCAAGGCGATGGTAGCCTATAAGTCGGGTGAGCGATTTACGTTGGACAGTCACTCAAGGCTGCACGAGGCGATCGAGCAGTACCTGTTCGAGGAACGCCGCGACGTACTGCGATTGGTGACCTCGGCCGCACGGCCCGATGAAGAGGCGCAGCAGAAGATCTCGGCGGTACAGGAACGCCTCGTGCGGGAATACGGTTACGACGACCACAGCGCCAAGGAAGCGCTCAATTACGTCACGACATTGCTATCGCAGGAGTAGACGATATGGCTTTGCCAAGCCGTCAGAGTGCAAGGGTTTTACTGTATGAGCACCCTCAAACCTGACGGACCACGGACCGGCGGTGAGTGGTATGATCTCTTCTCGCGTGGCGCGCGCGACTGGTTGCGCCATAATGAGAAGGTACGCCATGCGGTGCGAAAGAGCCTGCCCGAGATTATATCTGGCGCGGATGTGCTGGGTAATAACGGCAATCGCACCGTGCACATCCCGGTGCGTTTTCTGGAGCATTACCGCTTCCGACTGATGGATACCGGCAGCCGCAATGGCGTCGGTCAGGGCGATGCAAAACCTGGCGATGTTCTGAGCCAGGGCCGCGGCCCCGGCCAGGGTAAGGACAAAGGTGCCGGCGGCAAGGGCGAAGGCGGCTTGGAGTTCGTGCTCGAACTCAAGGTTGACGACATCGTCGACTGGCTGTGGGAAGAGCTGAAGCTGCCCAATCTCCAGTCCAAGGCCGGTTCAATGGAAGACGACGAATACACGCGCGAGGGGTGGGATCGGCGCGGCGCGCGCTCACGGCTGGATAAACGCCGTTCCCTCAAGGAGTCGATAAAACGACGAGCCGTGCAGGCGAAGGGGCCGGTGTTCACCAACGAGGACCTGCGGTACCGCCAGCTGGTGAAACGCCAGCGCCCGGCCACGCAGGCGGTGGTATTCTTCGCGCTGGATGTGTCGTCCAGTATGACCGAGCGCGACCGTAAGCTTGCCAAGACGTTTTTCTTCTGGGTTATCCAAGGCCTGCGTCGGCAGTACAATCGCATCGAGCCAGTATTCGTCGCGCACACCATTCAGGCTTGGGAATTTAACGAGGACGAGTTTTTCCAGGTTCGCGGCCAGGGTGGCACGGTAGCCTCAACCGCCTTCAACAAGGTGGCGAGCATTATCGATGAGCGCTACAACCCCGCTCGCTACAATATTTACGTGTTCTACTCCTCTGATGGCGATAACTTCCGCGAAGATCGCGAATCCGCCCTGGAGGGATTGAGGCGCCTGGGCCGCGTGGGCAACTTCATGGGATATGTAGAGACCTCGCCGCCGAGCCGGGACGGCCTCGACACCGAGATCGGCGAGTTATTCGAGCAGTTGTCCGAGTCGAATCTGCCGGTGGGTGCGTATGCGCTGACCGAGGAGGAAGATGTGTGGGAGGCCATACGCAGCTTCTTCCGCGACCAGGCGAGAGACGCGGCCTGATGTCACGCGGCGCATCACAGCAGGAAACGGTGGCGCACGGCGGTCATGGCTGAACATCTACGCGGCTATACCGATAAGTTGGAGGCGCTCGCCAGGCAGGCGGGCCTGGATTATTTTCCAGTCGACTTTGAGCTGGTACCGGACAGCTTTATGATGGAAGTGGCGGTGTATGGGTTGCCGGTGCGCATGCCGCATTGGTCATTCGGCGTGCGCTACATCTACCAGCTTATCCAGCACCGCATGGGCCATTCGCGCCTCTTCGAGGTCGTGTTTCCGGGTAACCCCGGGCGTGCCTATCTGGCCCACAACAATAGCTTGGAAGAGAACACCCTGGTCACTGCGCATGTGCTGGGGCATGCGGATTTCGCCAAGAACAACATCTTGTTCCGGCGCAGTCAGGAACAGGTCGGCTATCACATCGTTGAGCAGGCGGCCTCGCATGCACGCCACATCGCAGCGGCCATCCACGAACACAGCGAGCAGCGCGTGGAGGCGGTGCTGGATGCGGCGTTGGCGCTGGAGCAGCACATCGATGTGCATAAGCAGTTGCGCCGGCCTTTGTATCCGCAGTATCTGCCGGATACAAAGAAGCCTACCACCGATGAATTCCACGCCCGGTTCGGCGTACTGCTCACGGAGCAGGCCGATACGGATGGCCACACCGCAAAACGGCGCGCGCCGCTGCCGCCGCATCCCGAGTACGACCTGCTATGGTTCATCGCCCATTATGCACCGGAGCTTGAGGACTGGGAGCGCGATATCTTTCTGGCGGTACGCGAGGAGTCTTTCTACTTTTACCCAGTGTTCGCCTGCCAGATCATGAACGAGGGCTGGGCATCGTATTGGCACGCGCGGCTGTTGAGCGAGGCGGGCTTTCTCCCACAGCAGGTGTATCTCGACGCCATCAAGACGCACTCGGACGTGGTGCGCCCCTACGCTGGCGAGCAGCAGATCGCTTTGTCAGTGAACCCCTATTACCTGGGCTTCTCGATGTGGAGTAAGATTGTCGAGTCCCAAGGGCTGGATGCCGCGCGCAAGATCATGATCGAGGACGACGACTTCAGCTTTGTGCGTAATTATCTGGACGAGAATTTGGCCGCAGAACTGAACCTGTTCGGTTATACGGCCAAGAAAAACGGCGAAATCAAGGTAGAGGAAGCCGACATCAATGACCTGCGCGAATCACTGCTAAGCACGAAATTCAACTTCGGCGCGCCCACCATTGCTGCCTCCAAGGTGCAGACCGATGGCACGCTTGAACTGCGCCATGAATGCCAGATCGACGGACGCGGCCTAGACGCGCAGCGTGCGCTCAAGGTACTGGAGTACATCCACCGCGTATGGCGGCGCCCCGTGGTGTTGTACACGCAGGATGAACGGGGCGAAGAGAAGGTTCTGACCGCCGGGTCCAGCTAAGCTTTAGGACATCTGCAGAGGGAAATAGGGATAAAGGCAAAGACTCTTCCGCGTCCCTATCCCTAGCTATTGTCCCCGCACGAAGGGCAGATAACGCGGCTTCCAGAAGCGCGAGCGCACATAGGCGTCGAGGTCGCGCCCGTCCAGGTCCACCTTGCCCGCCACCTTGTCATTTAACGCACAACGGATGACCCGCACTGCCACTCGTACGCTGACCTCCTGCAACTCGCGCACCGGCGGATACACGCGGCCTGCGTCCAGATGTTTGGCGGCGGTGTAATCGGTCAGCGCGTACGCTGCCTCCAATACCATATTGTCGGTGATTTCGCGGCACTCGCTGAGGATGGACGCAAAACCCAGGCCGGGAAAGATGAAGGCATTATTGCCTTGGCCGATAGGATAGATCGAGCCCTTGTAGCTAACGTCTGGGAACGGACTGCCGGTCGCGATGATGGCCCGCCCATCGCTCCACTTGACCACGTCCTCCGGTAGAGCCTCGCTCACGGAGGTCGGGTTAGAAAGCGCAAAGACCACCGGGCGCGCGGTGTTCTGACATAGCGCGGTGACGATCGGCTGGCTGAAGGCCCCGGTCTGACCGCTTAGACCCAGCAGCACAGTGGCCGCACCGTTTTGAATGGTTTCAAGGAGGGTCGGGACCGGACCCGCAACCCGCCAGCCAGAGATCCGCTCCGGATCTTGCGCGAAGGGTTGTTTGTGTGGATCCATGGCGCGGCCCTCGACCACAAGGCCCTTGGAATCGAGCACGAACACGCGGGCATGGGCGTCCGCGCGGCTTAAGCCCTCGCGCACGAGCGCTTCGACGATGGCCCAGGCTACACCGATGCCACCCGCGCCGGCGCCGAACACGACGATCTTCTGATCGCCGAGCGACTCGCCCTTCAGGCGGCAGGCCGAGATCAGCCCGGCCACTGCCACCGCACCGGTTCCCTGGATGTCGTCGTTGAAACAGGGAATCTCCTTGCGGTAGCGCTCCAGCACCTTGAAGGCGACTTCCTTCGACAGGTCTTCCCACTGAATGATCGCCTTCGGCCAACGCCCGTGTACCGCCTGCACGAACTTATCGACGAAAGCCAGATAGCTCTCGCCGCGCATGCGCCGCTGGCGCACGCCCAGATAGGTGGGATCATTAATCAGATCGAGGCGATCAGTACCCACATCCAATTTCACCGGACAAGTGTGAAACGGACTAACGCCGCCGCCGACGGTATACAGCGCAAGCTTGCCGATGGCGATGGCGAGTCCGCCGTAGCCTTGATCGCCTAGCCCTAGGATCGCCGACGAATCAGTTGCCACGATCATCCGCACGTCGTACCAGGGATAGCTTTTTACCACCGTGTTGGCGCGGTCGATGTTGAGCGGCGAGAAAGACAGACCACGCGGATTTTGGTAGATGTAGCTGTATTCCTGCACCGCCTGGCCTACCGTGGGCGTGTACACGATGGGCAGCATCTCTTCCAAATGGGCCGCCAGCAGGGCGTAAAACAGAATCTCCGAGCGTTCCTGTACGGCCCGCAGGTACTGGTATTTACCTAGCGGATCGGAAACGCGCAGGTACCCGCGATAGACCCGATCCACCTGCTGCTCCAGCGTATTGACTTGCGGCGGTAGCAAGCCGTCCAGCCCAAGCTCAACGCGCTCGTCCTGCGTGAAGGAGGTGCCCTTGTTGCTCAGCACGAGCCGCAGTAGGGCGATGCCCTCTAGATATACCTCCATGTACTCATTGCCTTTTGAATCTTTCTTAATATCGAAGTACGGGCTTATTCGTCCCATCTGATTATGCCTGCGTCATTCAGATTGATGGGAAAGTGCGACGGCTTCTATGCCGTTCATAATGTTGGGATTGCGCTAAACGGCTGCACTGGTGCCGCATCTGTCTCGGTTACCGCACCGCTATTGCGGCATGCGTATTCAGATACCAGCGCTCCCGCGCACCGTCGCTTAGCTTATCAAATATGGCATCCAGTTGCGCAGTGTCGGCATTTCCGGGCGTCAACTGCAGCGGTTCGGGGAGCCTCGCCTCACAGTCGATACGGGTAAGTCGTTGCGCCAGGCGCAAAGTATCCCGATGCGTCTCAATCAACTGCCGCGCGCGGGCGGCACCTCGCATCTTCATCGTCCCAATCTTAGCGGTATGGCTCAGGATATTTTCGAGCGTATCGAAGCTGCGCAGCAATTTCGCAGCGGTTGCCAATCCGATGCCGGGCACGCCCGGTATGTTGTCGACCTTGTCGCCGGCGATCGCAAGCCAGTCTGCGATCTGATCGGGACGCACGCCGAAGCGCTTTTCTACGCCTTTCGAGTCCAGCACAGTGCCTTTAGCGAAGTCCCACCAGAGATCGCCATCCTGCAACAACTGCGCGAGGTCTTTATCGCCACTGACAATTGTGCATGAATAACCTCGAGCGCGCGCCCACACAGTCAGTGCGCCGATCAGGTCATCGGCTTCATGACCATCGCTGCTGAGATCCAGACAGCCGACAGCGCGAATGAATTCGCGACACAGCAGAAACTGGCGCTTGAGCGCCAAAGGTGCGGCCGGACGATTGGCTTTATAGTCGGGATAGATCTCCCTCCGGAATGAAGTGCGCGGACTTCCGTCGAATACGAACGCGATCTGGGCAAGACTGCTCTCAGCGAGCAGCTGTGCCACGAAATCGATGAAGCCTAAGAGCGCATTCGCCGCATTTCCCTCACGATCGACGATGCTCAAGGGCAGTGCAAACCATGCGCGGCAGATATAGATGCTGGCGTCGACCAGGTAAACGCGAGCGTCCGTCATCCTCGACGACCGGGCCGATCAGGATCATGCGGTGCATCGCCCTCGTAGCGAGAGCGGCGACAAAGGCTAATGTACAAGCTCGAGTGCAGCAGGATGGCGAATCTGCATGCGCAGTTCGCCACTGTGCTCGTACAACCAGCCGCGCGCGACCACCTGTTTTCCGTCTAGGCTGGCGAGGTCCCAGTGCGGAAAGTTTCCGAGATCCTCTCGCTCGATCCGCAATGCGATACCGCCTTCAAGATTAAGCCACACAGAGCTTCGGCTGTGACCGAACCGCACGACAGTTCCCCGCACGCGGCGAAATCCCCGCGCGTTCGGTTCGATATCGGTGGATGCGACGACCTGATATTTCGGCAAGCGCCAAATGCCCATATCCTTGGCGTGGGCCTGCGCCTCGGCCTGGCGGTAGCAATCGATCTGATAGGTATCTGGTGGCACCGTCAGTTGCGTGGCCAGACCCGAGCTTAATAGGTGGGCGGTGATGCTGGTCTTGTCCGGCAGGTAAAGATGCGCAAGCCAGCGCCCGTAATCGTCTCGCCGCTCAACGCCATAGCGCAGCAACACGCGATAACCATGCCGCGCCAGCAGGGCATTAAGTGTATCGGTCGCCTGCTGGGCGAAGGGCTCCGACGCCTCGCCGTCGTGGCCCAGTTCGGGTGCATCGAGGCCAATCAGGCGAAGCCTCCGCCCATCTCTAAGGCGCACGGTGTCGCCGTCATACACCTTCGCGACATGGGCTTCTTCATCAACGCATTCCGCTGGGCAGGCATCCGCGCGCGCTGTAAGGACGAGCATCACACCGGCGCCCAGGATCCACCAGCGCGCCAGGCGGGCGTTGCCCCTCATGTAAACGAGAACGGCTAGCTGTGGCCGAAACGCCGGCGGAATTTATCGACTTGTCCAGCGGTGTCGAGGATCTTCTGCTTGCCCGTGAAGAACGGGTGGCACTGCGCACATACCTCGATTTGCAGTGCTTCGCCGCCATAGGTGGAGCGCGTCTTGAAACTGTTGCCGCAGCTACAATGGACCGTGACTTCGTGATAGTCGGGATGTATACCTGCCTTCATGGATCGTCTCGCCATTGGATAAAAAAATAAGGCAGCGGATGATACGTAAGTGCAGCTTGAGCGGCAAGGCCGAGGCGGCGCTGTTTACATTTCCGCAACGCCGCGCACCATATCCTTGTTATCTAAGCCTTTGTTGTAGTTGAGGTTGCAATGTTATCCACAATATCTGTGGATATCTTTGTGGAGCATCTTGGGCAAATCGCGGGAAATGACCGCGTATAGGGCGCAGCGCTTGTAGTGCTTAAAAACTAGCCAAATTCGCAAGTGTATGTATTTTCTTGGTCTATCGAGATCAAATGAAAACTAGATTACTGAGGCACCCACAGCCTGCGCTAACCACCCCCGCTGTGCGTACATAAAGCACGCCATTACCAAGGAGCGTGGCGCAGTTTCCGGTGCGGCAGTCAGCTCTGGTCTCACGCGTCGGTCGACAGCGTGTTGATGATCCTGTCCAGCCGCATGACGCGACGTTGCCCCAGCCGATTGCGGGCAATCATATACTCACCGCCCGAGCGGGTGCGCAGATCCACTGGTTTCAGATGCTCGATGCGGTCGATTCCGCGGGCGCCTCGCCAGGCGACCCGCAGCGATTGCCCGCGCAGAATGGCGAGTTCGTACCGGCTATAGATATCGCAAGGTATGGGAACGTATAGCTTATTCATCGTCTCGGCGCGCGGTACAGCGTGAGAGATTGCCGTGCTCGTCCACGTTGATCAGGAATCGAACGGGCATGCAACAGGTCTGGCAGTCCTCGTAATAGGACTGATCACCTCCGGTGCAATCCACATCGATCTCCATCGACTGGCCGCAATAAGGACAGATCACTACGAGATCTTCAATGATTGCGCTCATCGTCTGGCAGAAAATACGCAGTCAGATCGTCTAGAAAACGCTGCCCCAGGGCTGTGGGCCCAATCTTGTCATCGCCGCACCACAGCAGCTCCCTGTGGACAAGCTCGGTCAATCGGGGCGCCAGTATCTCCCGGGGTAGGCCGGTCCGCTCTTCAAATAGTCGCAAATCGAATCCGGCCGTCAGGCGCAGCGCATTCAGCATGAATTCAATGACCGCGTCATCCGCGCTCAACGAGCGCTCGCCTGCTGTGGCCTGCCCATCAAATACGGATGCCATATATTTCCGCGGTTGCCGCTGCTTCCAGCGCCGGGTTATGGACTGCGTCGCCGCGCAGGACACCTTGCCGTGCGCGCCCGCGCCGATCCCGAGATAATCGCCGAACTGCCAATAGTTCATATTGTGCTCGCAGCACCTACC
>JAPSGG010000248.1 GCA_031177845.1 Chromatiales bacterium | reverse complement strand
TCGATCCCTGCCTTAAGGCGGGTCTCGGAGGCGATCAGGAAATTCCCTGAGGTGACGACTTTGTCGCCCGCTTCAAGGCCCTCCAGGATCTCGATATGGCCTTCATTGCGAACACCTGTGCGGACCTTGCGCGGGGCCAGGCGCCCGCCGCCGAGATCCTCAAACACGACGCGGTTCTCACCGGCGAACACCACGGCTTCCTCGGGCACGACCAGGCGGCGTCCGAGATCCGCTTGGAGCTTCACCTCGGCATACATGTCAGGCTTGAGGACACCATCAGGATTGTTCAGCGTGAGCCGGATGCGGCCCGTACGAGTCATACCCTCCAAATAGGGATAGACATAATCAACCCTGGCTTCGAAGACCCGTCCCGGCAGATAAGGCAACGTCACCACAGTGGGCATGCCGATCTCGACCAACGGTAGGTCACCCTCGTAGACCTCGCCCTCGACCCAGACCTGCGATAGATCGGCGATGCGCATCAGGGTGGTACCGGCCATATTGGCGGTGCCGGTCACCACCTGTTTAGCGACCACCACGCCGCTGCGCGGTGCCACGATGGGCACGTAATCCAGCGGCTCGCCGCGCGCTTCTAATTGTTCGATTTGGCTAGACGTCATATCCAACAGCAGCAACCGCTTGCGCGCGGCTTCGATGAGGCCGTTGGTCTGTCCGCTGCGGCTTCTCAAGACCTCTAGGTATTCTCGTTGCGCGGACAGCAACTCCGGACCGTAGGCCGTGAATAGCACGCCGCCCTTGCTGACATGCTCACCCACATAATCGGCATGCAGCTCACCGATCCAGGCATTGAACCGAAGACTGATGTCAGAGAGCCGTCGCTCGTTGTAGATCACACGGCCCACCGCGCGGATCGTGCGTGTGAGATCCCGGTAAGCGACCGTGCCTGTCTTAACGCCGATGAGCTGGCGTCGTTGACTATCCACCATAATGGTGCCTGGCGGGGTCTCCTCCATCTGCATGGACTGCATGCTGTCTTGGTCTTCCACCACGGCGCCGGAGACGACCTGCAAGCCCGGGCGGCCCGTGGCCATGTCGAAGGTGGCCCTTTGGCTGCCCATTTCCTCCTTCTGGATCTCGATCGACAGGGGCCATTCGCCGCTCATAGATAGCTCAAAGCTGCCGACATACTGACCGGGGGCGGTTTCTTCGAATTCGGCCTGTGCCTGCATGGCTGGCATCGCACCCATCGCCGGCATCTCGGCGACTGCCCTAATCTCAGCGTCGGAAATTGGATTACCCTCCTGGTCGCACAAGCTTATAGCCAGCTGGTTCTTACCCACCTGAGGTGTCTTGGGTTTTACGGCCACATCGAACTTGAAGGGCCCAGCACGATAATTCGGACCATTGCCATTACGGTCCGCGCTATTCTCGGATGCTTTTCCACCGGCCTGCGCTATCTTCACCCCGCCGGAGGCGAGCGCTAGACCGGTGCGGCCGGTCGCCATCTCGAAGCTCAAGGCGGCCTCGCCCCTGCCCGGCTGTTTGATGCTGATGGACAGAGGCCACTCGCCGCTCATCTCGAGATGCATGGGACCGACGTATTCACCCGGTTCAACCTGTTCAAGATTCGCCGGTGCACGCATAGCCGGCATGGCACCCATCGCCGCCATTTGACCGAAAGCTTGAATCTGCGCGTCTGGTACAGGATTGCCTTGTGCGTCCATGACCTTGACCATCAGCGTGTTGTCGCCGACCTTGGGTGCCTCAGGATTCACGGCGACGCTGACCTTAAAGGGACCGGACTCGTACACCGGCGCGTCGTCAGCCATACCTGGCGCAGAGGCCATGGTGGAGCCCCCTGGATCGGCGCCGTAGAAACCGCCTAGCTGGGCGCCAATGACCATGCCTAGTACTAAGAGGAAAACTCCCGTCAGCAACAGCGATATCCATCTAATCATCAATGTTTCCCTCGTTAACGCGGGTATATCCCATCGGCCACTTGCCGCCAGTCCAACGTTTCAGTTCCGCCAACCGCCGTACGTAATCCGCCTGCGCGCGCGCAAGCCGCAGCTCCGTCATGAGCTTCTGGTTCTCGGCGGTGATCACATCGAGGAAGTCCCCGGCTCCAGCGCGATAATCGGCCTCTGCGGCATTCAGGTTATCCTGTACTAAGGGCACCAAGAGATCGTGGTGCAATGCGATCACCTCCATCGACTCGACCGCCTCGGCACGGGCGCGGGCCAGCGCCGCGAGCAATTGCGCCCGGCGATCCGCGAGTTCCCATTGCGTCTGCATGGTGTCGGCTTGAGCCGCATCCTTGAGTGCCTGGTACTTACTGCGGTTCCACGGAACATTGATCGAGACCCCGACGGTGAACCGTTTTTCCTCCTCATCCCAGAGACTGCTGTACCCGGTCATGAGCCGGAAATCAGGATAGAAGTCCTTCTCGGCTAGCTCGACGCGTGAGCGGCTTGCCTCAAGCTGAGCTTGAAGCCCCTTCAGTTCGGGATGGTTTTCTACAGCGATCTGTTGTAAGGCCTGTAGGTCGGGTGGCGGAGCAGGCGGTGCCAAGTGGCCAGGCGGCGCCAGATACTCGCCCGGCGCGCGATTGAGCAGCCCATTGAGCTGAGCCTGTACCGAACGCTGCTCCCGCTTGAGCGCGAGTGCCTCGTCCAGCAACCTCGCGTGCTCCAGTTCGGTCTGAATGACGTCCTGCTGCGTGGCCCGCCCGGCGGCGTACTGGGTCTCGGCCACGTTGCGCAGCTCGATCAATAGATCCCGGTTGGCCTCGTTGATAGCGAGCGCGCGATGGACGTAGTACCACTCGGCAAAACCCGCCTGGACGGCGGCGATGATCTCAAGCCGCAAGTCCGCCAGGTCCTGACCGGCGGCCGCCGCCTCGCTACGCGCTACACCCTCGCGCAGTCCGAGCGTGCCCGGCCATGGGATCTCCTGGCTCAGGTCAATCCCCTGCTGGTAACGTTCCCCTGCGCCGATCGTTCGCGGTGCCAGCGTGTACGACAGCATTGGATCGTCCAGCGCGCCCGCGGGCTCGACGCGCGAAGCGGCTTCGGCAACGGCTGCGCGTAGCGCCTCTAAATTGGGATTACGCTCCAGCACGAGGTCAACCAGTTGTTGCGACGTCAAGGATTCGGCGCCAAACAGAGGATCGGCAGCCATTGCCGGAAGCGCAAGACTTGCTAGCAAGCATGCGACCGTACGACTGTGCGCAGCGCACATGAGAACACCTCCGTTTTCAGCGAAGAAACGAACGGGATTTCAGCGGGCGGAAGCAACCATTCGCCCGAAACGGAGATACGACCTAATTGCGCAGGCGCAGCGTTAGAAGATAGAGCTGGGAACCTTCAAGCCAAGTGGGCGGGACGGAGAGATAAGCGAGCCGGTTGGTATCGGATGAGGCAGGCGGATCGGGACCGACATCGCGCGGAGGCAAAATCGGCGGTAGGTCCGATTCATCAGGCTGCGTGGCTGTTAGCGCTTTATTTGGTGTTGAGAGGCCATCGAGCTTCGCCTGTGGCAGGTAAATCGAATCGCAGCAGTCACCGGCCTTGGTTTGCTGAGACTGACAGTCCGGTTTACAAGCCCTTTCGCAGCAACACTGCTCCACGACGTGGTCCATCATGACGCAGGCGAACACCGCCCTAAGCGGCACTAGTAGGGTAACCGCTAAGAACAGCCCGATCGCAGCATAGCGGATGTACCGATGGTGTTGCTGGGCCACGGGGCTTCTCAGACTCCTGCACATTCTTGGATTCTAGGCGCGATACTGATCGCGCTGTCGCGGCGTGGGTGCCGCTCTTGGCGGACCTATCCTTGATCCGCGGCATGTTCCCTACCAATCGCCTTAGAGCCTCGGTTGTTCCCACCGGTTCCGCGCGATGGGATGGGCGCAACAAGAGCTCCG
>JAPSGG010000247.1 GCA_031177845.1 Chromatiales bacterium | reverse complement strand
CGACGGTTGTGCCATTGCGAGATCCAGCGTGACCGACAAGGCGCAGAGCAGCTCGGCGAGTCGCAGCTCGTTGGCCATTCCGCACCTCCCCCGGGATGGGCAGAACTACCGATGCCCCGGTGCATCCCGTACGGCCAGTGTGAGCCTTGAACGGGCATTTGGGACCGGAGGAGGGGCCATGAGCGTTGGAGAGTCGACGAGGGCGAAGCCTCGGTTGGTGACACCCCAGTTCGCGCTACTGGGGTTCGCGGGGTTGCTGTACTTCTTCGCCGACGGTGTGCTGGTGCCGTCACCACCGGTCGATCCGATGCATCTGCCGCTCAGACAGTTTTTTGGATTGGCGGGTATCTTCATGCTCGCGCGGCCACGCCGTTGCCGGCGAGGATCACCGCCAGTGCGAGCATGAAGACACTCGCCATCCCGAAAAACTGCCTGAGCGGCAGGCGCGCGCTGTAGCGCAGTATCAGCCAGGCAATAACCGCCAGCGCCATTGAAGCCGCGGCCATACCCCCGACAATCAATCCATGATCCGCAGCATCTACCTGCAACCATAGCGCTTGATAAAACAAAATAGTCTCGAACACTTCGCGAAATACTGCGATGAAGGATAAAGCGGCGAGTCCCCATAAGGTGCCGCGGCCTAGCGCCTTCTCCATGCTGCCCTTGATAAACTGCTGCCATTGCTGGGCGTGCGCCTTGTCGTGCATCCAGAAGCCCACGTAGAACAGCACGCCGGCGGCGATCAGGGCGGCAAGTCCCTCGGCGAGTTCACGATCTGCGCCGCTGACGCTAATCAGATAGCCTGCCGCCAGCGAAATGAAAACGCCTAGCGCGAGCGCGCCGATCCAACCGGCGTGGATGTAGGGCATGCCATCGCGCCGATTTGTCTTGATCAGAAAGGCCGAAAGCGCTGTCACCACGAGCAACGCTTCCAAACCTTCGCGCAGTAAAATGATCAGCGAAGCCGCAAACACTGCCTGTCCATTTAACGAGGCGGAATCGAGTCGCTCCTGCGCGTCGGCGAGTAATGCGTCCAGGCTTTGCAGTTGGGTTTCGACTACGGATGCGGAAGCGTTCCTGCGCATAAGATTTCGGTAGTAGGCCATCTCCTCTTCAATGTTGACACGCAGATCCTGATCGACCGTATCTAGCCTGCTCTCGACCAACTCGAAACCTTCCAAATAAGCCGTAATCGCGGCTTTATACGCGGATCCCGTCTGGCCATCGCGGTATAGTGCAAAGCTTTGCGCGAGTCGATGGCGCGCATAGGCAAGCGGTTCGGCCTGTTGCTCGAACAATGCCGCGGGATGCGCGCGCAAATAAGCCAGGAGCGCGACCGCTTCATCACCATATCGCGCCTGCGCCTGAGCAGGCGTAGTCGTAATCACGGTTTCGAGATCGGTCAAGGGTGTGTCGCCCGTCTGTTTCCACGCCATGGCGCCCTGCTTTATCGTGCGCGCATCCATCGCCAAGCGACCGACATAGAAAGCGAGGCTCCAGCGTTCGTGCGGACTTAAGTTGTGGAACGCGGGCATTGCGGTGCCCTCCACGCCTAACGTGATCGTGTTGTAGAGACTGTACGGGCTACGGTGGCGGGCGCGCCCGCGATCGTGGAAGTTGGTCGGCGGCGGCTCCAGTCCAGCGCCTTGAGAACCGTCACCGAGTCCGAGCGAACCGTGGCAGCCCGCGCAGGTCTGGGCGTATAGGCTGCGCGCCAATTCCAGGTCCGGCGCCCGACGCGGGATGAAGACCACATCGTAGTGACCGAAGATCGCCGTGCCCATGGACGTAGTGAGATCCGCGATCTGTGCCGGCGGCGCCTTTATTTCAATCAACTCGCGCAATCTGCTCACTTGTACGTGCAGTCTGGTCTTAATCGCCGACGCGGGCAACTGTGCCGTCTGTGTGGCAATCGCCGTGGAAAAATCCTGCATTTCCTCGTACTCAGATGAATTGATGATTTTGCCGCGCGCCACCGCCTCGCGGTAATCCACGCCAACGTAGTCAAGCATCTGCATGAGGTCTTGCAAGTCAGGGCCCGCGGCCGCGTATAGGGCGGGCGCAAACAGGGCTAACAAGACAATCAATCGGTTCATAAGCGCTTTCATTGTGGCCGGGACATTGTCGCCAGAGAATAAACATTCTCATTCGCAATTCAAAGGTCAACTTACACCAATGCTCGCTAAAAGAAATCCAGACATGAACGATGACCAGGAACGGCTCATCACAAGCATAAGGGCAATCCCGCCCTACCAGTTTTATGGCTTGCGGCAATATCTTCGTGCCGCGGCAGTTGCCATCGACTCCGCCTTCATCAGGCGATCGATCTCGAATTCCATCAGAGAAATGGCAGAGCGTTTCCTCGGCGTTCCAGCGTAGGGCGGTGCGCGTACTATCCGCAGCCAGCATAGTCCCGGAGAGCTCATCGCGGGTCTTGACCTGCCGGTGATGTTCATATTCATGTCAGCAGAGGCTGGTGCTATGCTCTTAAGCGCGCTGATTCCAATAGCTGGGAGGCAATGATGACAATCTGGGAGCGGCTGGCCTTGCCCCTCACCGGCCTTGCGGCCGGTCTTTTTGGGGCTCTTTCGGCCCGCCGTGGAAAGCGGGTATTCCACCCATATGGAGTGGCTTACCTAGCCACTCTGACGTTTCTGTTAGAAGGCCAAATCGATCCTCGACTCAGGTTCGCCGCAGGCACTCGCGCCGACGGAGTCGTTCGCTTCTCTAGAGGCCTGGGGTTGCCACAGAAGATGCCAGACTTCTTAGGTCTTGCGATTAAGCTGCAGGACTTGGCTGGACCGGGACGCAATCAAGACTTCCTTCTCGTCACATCGGGCAAGGGACCGATCATGCAACACCTCTTGATGCCTGCAAGAGGATTTTTCCGTCACCACTACTCGACAGTGCTTCCCTACAGATCTGCATCGAGTAACGACCTGGTCTTATTCGGTGCAAAGCCAAGCGCTGGGCTCCAGGGCCTGGCCGATGCTACCTTCGATGATATCGCTGCGGCTGCAGCAGCAGGTCTACTTGAGTTCGATTTTTTGACCGCCGGCCTAGGAACACAATGGCGGATTGCGGGTTCTCTCCTCGTCACCAACAAGATAGACCAAGACGCCGCAGAAGGCCTTCGTTTTAATCCGTGGAACTCGCACCCGTCCCTGATACCTGCAGGTCCTCTAAATACCTGGAGAAAATCGAGCTATGAAAAGAGCCAGAACGCACGTTCAAAGCCTTGATCAAACACGGCTAATACCTACTTCCTGGGACCTTCCTGCTGGGGAAGGCCGTGAAGCTAGCCGCTGCGGTGGCAGCGAGATCGAGGCAAGCTAGTGAAAGCGTGCCATGCGAAGCCTTATGCTAAGTTCGAATCCACCATAGCTGGCACCATACACTAGATATAACGAAACCCGCTACGGGCGGGGCGCTATCGCAAGCTTCTACCATAACGCAATCAGTCGGAGTGCCTATATGTACAGTACTAGAGTAGTATTGATCTCAATAGCTTCCCTGTTCTTCGGCATCACAGGTTGCAGCCAAGAGCAAGAAGAAAAACTCCAACGCGCAGGTGAACAACTTGTACAGGCACTAGAAAACGCCACGGATGTTGCGCTAGACGCCGCTGAGAAGGCCGCCGATAAGCTTGAGAGTTGGACAGATCAGGCGGTGTCGAATGATAAGAATGCCAAAGAAACAACGGCAAAGCGAGATGAGCAGCAGCACTCAGAAATGGCCGATGAGCCTCGCTGACACTACAACCACATGCCGGTCATACCAGCAGGTTCTCCAAATGAACTACTCGCCATGGCCTAGCTGTCTTGGCGTAGTGTTATTTTCATTTAGACGCGAGAAATGCAATTGAAAAATCCCTGTTTTAAGAAAAATCCCTTCAAGAGCATGTGGTTGCCG
>JAPSGG010000031.1 GCA_031177845.1 Chromatiales bacterium | reverse complement strand
ATGGCGTGCACGCCATGGAGTTTCCGGAGGCGGAAGTAACGATAGGTTTGGTCGGTAAGTACGTGAATCTTACGGACTCGTACAAATCCCTCAATGAAGCCCTGAGGCATGCGGGCATTCACACCCGCACCAAGGTCAATATCGAGTATTTCGATTCGGAGAAACTGGGTACCGATGGTATCGCTGGCCTGGCGGACGTAGATGCCATTCTCGTGCCTGGCGGCTTCGGCGTGCGCGGTATCGAGGGCAAGGTCGAAGCTGTGCGCCTGGCGCGGGAAAACAAGATCCCCTATCTCGGTATCTGCCTCGGCATGCAGGTCGCGGTTATTGAGTACGCGCGCAATAAAGCTGGTCTTGTGGAGGCACACAGCACTGAGTTTAATCCCGACACGCCGCACCCGGTCATTGCCTTGATCACCGAATGGCAGGATGACAAGGGCATACGCCAGCATCGAGGCCCAGATTCGGCGCTCGGTGGCACAATGCGCCTGGGAGGCCAGCAGTGTCGGCTAAGCGCGAAAACGCGGGCACAGGTACTATACGGAGCCGATGTCATCACCGAACGGCATCGTCACCGCTACGAGTTCAATAATAACTATTTGGAACGCCTGACCGCGGCCGGACTCGTGATATCGGGACGTTCGATCGACGGCGCGCTGGTGGAGATGGTGGAGCTGCCAGACCATCCCTGGTTCATAGGCTGCCAGTTTCATCCTGAATTCACCTCCACGCCGCGGGACGGTCATCCGCTGTTCGTGGGGTTTATCCGCGCGGCCTGCGAACACCATGAGACGCGGAAGCAACATAAGATCGATGGCCACGATGTTGCTCAGATAGCGGCCGTCAAGAGCGCCGCGGCCGATGAGAACGGAAAGTCTCAGGGCTCCGCGACCGATGCGCGCACATCCGAATTTCAGAATCCATGAAGCGCGACGACTTGCCGCTGCCGATTTAGGAGGCCCAATTTGGGACAAGGGCGGAGCTGCGTAGGTCAGAAACCGAACGGCTGAGGCGTGCGGCCTTCGCTGGGCTCCAAGCTTCGTTCGCTTGCAGTCGCCGCGCTTTTCACCCTTGACCATTGGAATGAAGGAAGCTCTGAGTCAATGCATGCCTCTATTTCTCAGAGCGCGGAAAGCGAAAAGCGTGGTGATCGCTTACCTGCATCAGAGGCTTGCAGCTTTAGGAAATGGCGGCACTTGCGGCGCTGCGCGGTCCTGCTCCGCTGGCAAGCCCAGGGTTGTCCATCCGTGATCAACCCATTCGCCGGGATAAGTGTTCAGTGAATGCTTCTCTAAATCCAATTCACCTCTATACGCAAGGACCCTCTTTATCAATCGGAGATTTCTTAACAAATAGGCAGATATTATGGCGCAGATTGCTGACATACATGCCCGCGAGATCCTCGATTCTCGCGGTAACCCCACTGTCGAGGCCGATGTCGCGCTGAAGTCCGGCCATACTGGGCGCGCTGCAGTGCCATCCGGCGCATCCACCGGCACCCGCGAGGCGATCGAATTGCGCGATGGGGATGAGCATCGCTACGGCGGCAAGGGTGTCACCAAAGCAGTCGATAACGTCAACGGCGAGATTCGAGACGAGCTGCTAGGGCTAGATGCGGGCGATCAGGCCGCGCTCGACCAGCGCATGATCGAGCTGGATGGGACATCCAATAAGGAGCGGCTGGGTGCGAACGCAATCCTCGCGGTGTCGCTGGCGGCCGCGAGGGCCGCTGCCAACGAGGCAGGACTGCCGCTATACCGCCATCTGGGCGGCAATGGCCCGTTCGTCTTACCCGTCCCCATGATGAACATCATCAATGGCGGCGCGCACGCCGATAACAGCGTGGACTTGCAGGAGTTCATGATCCTGCCCGTAGGCGCTGAGAGTATTAGGGAGGCGGTGCGCTACGGTGCCGAGATCTTTCATGCTCTGCGTAAGGTGTTACGCAAGCGGGGGCTTAACACGGCGGTCGGCGACGAAGGCGGCTTCGCGCCCGATCTACCCTCCAACGAGGCGGCCATAGAGACGATTCTGGAGGCGATCGAGGCGGCCGGTTTTGCCGCCGGCAAAGACATCTGCTTGGGGTTAGATGCGGCCAGTTCGGAGTTCTATCACAACGGGAGGTACGATCTAGCCTCGGAAGGCAAATCGCTGGACGCCGCCGGCTTCATCGATTATCTGGCCGACTGGGTGAAGAGTTATCCCATCATCAGCATTGAGGATGGGCTCGCTGAGGACGATTGGGAGGGTTGGGCCGAGTTGACGCGCCGGTTGGGAGACAAGGTACAACTCGTGGGCGACGACCTCTTCGTGACCAACACGGAGATCCTGCAGCGCGGTATCTCGGAGGGTATCGCAAATTCCATCCTTATCAAACTTAACCAGATTGGTACGCTGACCGAAACACTGGCAGCAATCCGAATGGCGCACGACGCGCACTATACGGCCGTGATCTCGCACCGTTCGGGCGAAACCGAGGACGTGACCATCGCCGATCTGTCAGTCGCGAGCAATGCGGGACAGATCAAGACCGGTTCGCTGTGCCGTTCCGACCGTGTGGCGAAGTACAATCAGTTGCTACGCATTGAGGAGGCAATGGGCAAGCAGTGCAAGTATGCTGGCATGAAAGCCTTCCGGCAGTCCGCGTAACGCGTCTTGGCCAATCGCCGGTCGTCCTATGCTGAGAGACTCGCCTGGTAGTGCACGGAGCGCGACGTGCGCCTCGTCATCAGCCAAGGGTTTCGACCTAGCTCCTGAAAATCTGTAGGCGATGAATCGCTTCATCAATCGCTTTGGAGAGAGGCTTGAGTAGCGAGTTGAAAATGCGGCTGAGCTTATGCGCGTTAGGCTTTCTGTTACTGGCGCTGCAGCTCCAGTTGTGGATCGGGGACGGCAGTCTGGCCGAAGTCTTTGCGTTGCAACGGGAGATCAAGGCCCAGCAGCATGAGAACGGGGAGCTGAGGGAGCGGAATCTGGCACTGGCGGCCGAGGTCAAGGACCTCAAGACTGCGCTGGATGCAGTCGAGGAACGCGCGCGTCTGGAACTGGGCATGATCCGCGAGGGCGAAGTCTTCTATCGCGTGGTGGAGCCCGCGCCGCTTGAATAAGCGACTTTCGCATCGCCGATGAGCGGCGCAGTCGCGCACTGGGCCGTCATCCCTGCTGCCGGGGTTGGCCAGCGCATGCGCAGCCACGTTCCTAAGCAATACCTGCGACTCGGCGATCGGACGGTCATCGAACACACGCTCGCACGGTTTACCGATCATCCGGGTATTGACGGCGTTGTCGTGGCCATCGACGTGCATGATCGCGTGTGGCCGTCGTTGCGTGTTCCGGCTTCAAAACCGGTGATCACTGCGACCGGCGGGCGCGAGCGCTGTCAGTCGGTGCTGAATGCCTTGCAACGGCTTACTACCACCGCGCAAGCGCGCGACTGGGTATTAGTTCACGACGCGGTGCGGCCCTGCCTAATGCGCGATGATCTCGATAGACTCATCGCGGAACTCGCGGAAGATCCCATCGGCGGCATCCTTGCCGCGCCAGTGCGCGATACACTGAAGCGTCGCGGTGCAGAAGGCAGGATTGACGAGACGGTGGATAGAACGGGGCTATGGCATGCGCTGACGCCGCAGATGTTTCGGCTCGAGGTGCTGCATCCAGCTTTGCAAAAGGCCATTGCGGATTGTATCCCAATCACGGACGAAGCCGCGGCGGTGGAGCGCGCGGGTCTGCGACCGCGGCTGATCGAGGGCCGAGGCGATAACATCAAGATCACGCATCCTGAAGACCTAAAGCTAGCGGCCCATATTCTCGCTTCTCAGGTTTAGATCGAAGCACTTATACCAAGCGGTTTGGTCCCAAACGCCACCTCGACCGGTAAGTGGCGCCTTGAAACTTCGACGTGTTGATCGGTCCTTCCACACTCAGCTGTTCATACAAGGGACGACGACCTTCATGAGAATGACGCCGCGTTGAACAAGATCTGCTCGAATATCAGTACGGCCTGCATTGATTGCGCCGAGTAATAGACAAATAGGCCGGAATAGTTATGAGCTCCGCCGCAGCGACACCGTAGTGAGTGACCCGCATCAGTTAAGGCTGACCTCCTCCACCCTGTAGACCCTTCCAGATCAAAGCAACGGCAAGAGCGCACGCCGCGCATCCACTTTTTGCAGCCGTACAACCTGTCCGATCCGGCGGCCGAATAGGCCCTCTGTCAGAATGCGGCAAGGCACAGCGCTGCCGACATCAATCCGCGTCGCGCGCCTTTGCCGATGGTCCGTTCGCGGCGCGAAGATCCGATCTGGGCGGCCGCCGTCCGCGCCAAGCTTTTCAAGATAGGGGCGCATCTGGGGAGAGAGTACCAGTGGTGGTTTGGCATGAAGGCGCATGTGGGGGTGAGCACATGCCACACCACACTCATTCGGTCGCGTGGATGGAAGGCGAGTTGATGGGCAGTCCCCGAAAGGCTCTACATCGGATGGCAACATAGCGGCCACGAGAGATGCTATTCAATTCGCCTGAATTTATCTTTTTATTCCTGCCGACCGTGCTGGTCATTTTTTATTTGATCGGCAGTCGCGGGTATCTCCGAGTCGCCATATCTTGGTTAGTGTTGGCTTCGTTATTTTTTTATGGTTACTGGAACCCAGCATACCTTGGATTGATTATCGGATCAATTCTCGTTAATTACGCAATCGGTGTCCAACTCTCTAGCTGCACTCTTGCAAGCAAGGCAAAGAATGTCGTGTTGGGTCTCGGCGTAACGCTGAACCTAACCTTGCTGGGATATTACAAGTACGCGAACTTCTTCGTGGACTCGCTAAACGCGGTCGGCGTTACAGATATATACCTGCAACATATCGTATTGCCGCTTGGCATATCGTTCTTTACGTTCCAGCAGCTAGCGTACCTGGTAGATGCTTGGAAGGGGGAAGTCAGAGAATACAACTTTCTGCACTACTGCCTGTTCGTAGTTTTCTTTCCTCAACTGATCGCGGGGCCCATCGTTCATCACAAGGAAATGCTTCCGCAGTTCATGCGGAATGACACATACAGATTCCATCGTTTTGATCTGGCCCTGGGGCTTTCTATCTTTTTTGTAGGCTTATTCAAGAAGGTCGTCATTGCAGATAATTTGGCGCCGATCGCTACAGGGGTCTTTCATGCTGCGGAAGCAGGTGAAGCACTACACATTGTTCAAGTGTGGCAAGGCATAGCCGCTTACACGTTTCAGCTGTATTTCGATTTCTCCGGCTATTCGGACATGGCAATCGGATTGGCAAGGATGTTCGGAATTCGGCTCCCCTTAAACTTCAATTCCCCCTACAAGGCAGTAAACATCATTGATTTTTGGCGCAGATGGCATATGACTCTGTCCCGATTTCTGCGTGATTACATCTACATTCCCTTGGGCGGAAACCGTAAGGGCGGCACGAGAAGATACACAAACTTAATGATCACCATGCTCCTCGGTGGTCTTTGGCACGGTGCCGGATGGACGTTCGTATTCTGGGGATTTCTGCATGGTTTATATCTTGTGGTCAATCACGCATGGCACAGCGTATGGAGAATCCGCATCAACACATGGTGGTCAATTGGTATTGCGCGGCTCGTGACGCTGATCTTTGTCATGTTGGCATGGGTGTTTTTCAGAGCCTCGTCATTCGAAGGAGCGCTAAATATCTTTGAGGGTATGATGTACCTTCCGCCCAATCTAGTGGCTGAGCTAGGCGGGTTGGGTGAAATTCTATTGCGCTTGGGATTTGAAGTAGGTGTTTCCCGGATCTCAATTCATGATGTACAGGTGCTGGCACTGCTTCTTGGGTTAACCGCGGTCGTTTGGTTCATGCCGAACACCCAGCAGATATTCGCCAAGTACCGACCCGCATACCGCTACAACAGAAGAACATCAGAATCCACGTTCCTGCAAAGTCTTTATAGTCAATTGTTCTGGCGGCCCAGCATTGCTTGGTCTGTTTGGATTGGCATCGCGGGCGGACTCTCTCTGCTGAGCCTCTCTCAGGTATCCGAGTTCCTCTACTATGACTTCTGAGCGCAAGCAATGCTCGAACCATCAGCCAAACGCTACCTGACGTCTCTGTTCGTATCGACATTAACCCTCCTCATATGTGTATTTCTAATAAACTGCGTAGTAGATCCGCTCTGGTACTTTCGTGGTAACTTGGTTACTGGTCAAAACTTTGCGTTTGATGAACGACTCGCCAAGCTCAACCGCTTTCTTAATGATCCGAATAAATATGACTGCTTCATCTTTGGAAGTTCAAGGACCACATTGCTCGATGAAGATGACATTGAAGGCCACAATTGCTTCAACTTTGCATTCTCTGATGGAAGAATCGGTGAATTCATCGCCTATTCTTCGTACCTCAAAGCGAAAGGCTACCGCCCGGAATTCATCATCGTTGCTGTGGATGGCTTTAACTTTTTCAATAAG
Source organism: Chromatiales bacterium (assembly GCA_031177845.1). Classification (GTDB taxonomy): domain Bacteria; phylum Pseudomonadota; class Gammaproteobacteria; order JACCYU01; family JACCYU01; genus JAPSGG01. Next base: position 2,830 of record JAPSGG010000031.1, on the reverse strand, counting down.
AACACTCGGAAGAATGTACCTGCATACATCGCAAACTACACCGATCCGCCGAGCTTTCTGATCAACTATGCCACGCTAGGCGCTCTTGGATTCTCAGCTCGTACTTTGCTCGGATCGTCCCCCTCAGATATCTACAGATACTACAAGAGCGATTTCTCTCCCGATATTCTACCTAGCGCCCCGTCTTATGAACCGAAGCGGCGATATGCTCGCGCAATGGAAAGCGAAAGATTGGGAAGTTTCTACCTAAAGAATGCTAGGCGGTATAGAAAACTTATGCAGGTGTATCCTGATTCAGAGTTTGTCTTTTACGTGCCGCCTATTAGCGCATGTGTCATTCAAGCATATGCAGAACAAGGGATTTTGGATCGCTATCTAAAAGGTCTCCATTCCGTCTCGCGAATCGCCCCAGTTTTATACGATTTCTCCGTACCATCAGATGTAACGATCGATACCAGCAGAACGTATGATGGCTCTCACTATAATATCGATACGAATCGACTTGTCGCCGAGACCATAAATTCTGGTGTTCCACAGTTTGGCGTAAACGTCAAAGACATGGCCTATATTGACTACCAGCGGCTGTATTTACACGCCAGAGATTCGCTGAGCGATCGATGTATAGAACCGCGATCCGCGGCGCACAGCGGCTCAGCATCAGGCATCGAGTTATTTTGATCAGTAAAATTTCTCCTTGGAGGCTAAGCCCTCGCGATATCGCCGCGGGCTGCAATGAGCCACCGCCCCTCGCCATGCTTGTTCGGTTAATACATCGACGTTGACGAGCGGCATAGGGTGGCCCGTCATAGTTCATGTCGGTGGCTCGGGAAACAGTACATAAACTCCTTGCGGTTCCTGATCGGGAGGAACGTAGTTCGGCGCCGGATTGCCCGCGGGGCCTAGATGCCTGACGTATGATAGATGGCGCGCAAATCCTCCTTAGTCATGTGATGCAGGGCGAACTACGGCATTGGTGGGCGGAACTGCGCGGTATGCGCTATCTTCAGCCACTGATCTTCCGAGATGGTTTGCATATACAGGCGCAGGTTGCGCGGGTAGGTCGTCCCCCAGGCTCCACGCCATCCCAGACTGTCGCCTGTCAACCATGTGCTTTCCGGCACCTGCCCGCCGCTCTGGGCGTATCCCAGCGTGTGACAATCGTTGCAGCCAGCGATCTCCACGAGATACCTGCCTCGTTCGATGAACGAGGTGGCGGATGACGCAGCCGTATTGGTGGATCGCGCCGTGACTTCATCGGCCGCGCACACGGCCGTCACGTTGACTACAACAACTGCGGCCGTAATCCCGACCAGCGAATTTCGAAGTGATGACATTTTTCTCCCCTTGTGTAGTTTGCCGTTATCGATACTTATACTCGCCGTCTAAAGTGGCGTGCTGCCTCCCGGCAAAACCAAAATTCCTGGGCGCACAGACGTGGTCGAAGGCACAATACCTCTCGCGGTGGCTCAGTTGAATTCCTAGCGACGCGTATCCGAACTATGCCGCCGGAAATTTAGCATTGCGGCAATCTGTCGCAAGAGGTCGGCCAAGGCCATATCAGGCCTCCCGCGCTGAGCGCCCAGATCAAAAACCCACCGATGGCGATGAGCCATACGACGATGATGGATACCGCTGCGGAATAGCTGATCGGCCTCGTAGCGGCGTGCTCCGCTTGAACGCGCGCCGACTCCAGAACCTGCGATGGCGTGAGCTTTACCACCAGCGCAAGGCCGAGCGGAAGCAGCACAAGGTCATCGAGATGGCCCAACACCGGGATGAAGTCCGGAATGAGATCGATCGGGCTCAAAGCATAAGCCGCTAAAAATAGGGCGAGTGACCGCACCAGCAATGGCGTACGCCGGTCGCGTGCCGCGAAATACACCACAAGCGTATGCTGCTTGAGCCTCCGGGCGTTCTCCTCCAGTGACGCTAATAAGCGCATAAGTATTCGACGATGATCAACACCGCCCTAGCGCGGTCCCGCTTGCATGTTAGTGTCTTACTCCGGGGTCCACCGCAGCGTCAGGATGGTGCACTTTTCGTCTGCGAACCAACGGTGATAGAGGTTCTCTCCCCAGGCTACGAAGTCTCCGTGCCTGCGGAGCGTGTGGCGTACGGTCTGTTCCGGAGGGAAATCTCGATGCTCCGAGAACTCCAAGCGAAAAGCTCCTGACTCGCTAACTAGAATGGAGATACTGCGGCCCTTGCTCGGCGGCTTGGCGGCGCCGCGCGGGTCGTGGGTGGGGTGCCTCATCCATTTCACGCACAGCGCGTGAGATCGGTGCTCCTGCGGCATGTAACGCAGATCGGGTACGCTTTGCAGCCTCGTCTTGGCCCATTCGCTGAAGCCGATGAACCAGCCCGTGCCGCTGGTGTCCAGATCGCCCGCATTATTGAACTCGATATCCACGTTATAGATTCAATCCTCTAAGTCTGACCGATGGAACTCTACCGCCGGAGCGTGGCAACCAGTACCTCAACCTGACCGCATTTACTATTGATACAGAAGGCGCCGTCCAGTCGCGAGCTCGGTTCGAATAGCAATTGCGAATAGTGATTAATGCCGCCTGATGCATGTTGTCTTAATCGAGCGGATTAGCCTCATCGCGGGCGTTCGTTGTGCCGGGATTCTTGAACGGCGGCTGATGGGGTGAGACGATGGAAAAGGACGTCGAGGCGATGATTGCGAATACTACGTAGCCCGCCAGGGACTAAGGCCGCGAGCGCCCGTCTCATGCCGACCGGATAGAAGTCGCCATATCCCAGCGTCGTGAACGTCGCTACCGAGTAGTACAGTGCCAGCGAAAAGTCGTGCACGACTCTTGTGGCA
>JAPSGG010000246.1 GCA_031177845.1 Chromatiales bacterium | reverse complement strand
CGCGCACGAACTGCGCAATCCGTTGAACCCGATCGTGGTCGCCGTGGAGCTGCTGCGCGGCGTACCGCTGTCCAGCATCCACCGGTATTCGCCATCGTGCCCGCGCAGGCGGAAGCGCGTCTGAAACGGCACACGCGCGGCAAAAGCCTCTTCACACGCGGCCAGCGCGGGCAGATCGTCGCGGTGGATGTTATCCAGCCATTGCGCGCCGAGTTCCCGTTCCAGTGGGCGGCCCGTAAAGTCGAGCCAACCCTTGTTGAAGTAGACGCCCTGCTTGTCCGCGTCCGACATCCAGAACAGCACGGGCGCGCAGTCGGCCAGCATGGGAAACCGCGCCTCGCTTTCCCGCAACGCCGCTTCGGTTTGGTCTTCTCTATTGCCAACGAGGCGATTTGCGCGAGCTGCACCAGATTCGCCTCATCCTCCTCGGTGAATTCGCCTTGATATTTGTCCGAGACTTGGATCAGACCAAGTTACGGCCGTCGTAGCCGATCAAGGGCACGGCCAGCCAGCCTCGCTTGGAAGGATGCTTGCCGGCTTCCTTGCCGAAGCCGCGCCATATCGGATGCGCCTCGAGCTCCTCCTGCGTCATCCGCATTGGGCGATTTGCGCGGCAGATCTCGACATACATGCCCGACCCATCCGGCATGGCCTCATAATCACGGTATGCCGCGTATTTATCCGATAGCGAGACCGCATTGATTGCTTGGCTCCAATCGGGGCCGCTGGTCATGATGGTCATCGCCTGATGGGCCTCCACGATCGTGCGCGCCTGCTTCGTGATATCTACGAGCGTGGCCTACAGGGTCGGACGCCTCGACGATGGATTACGACGTAGCCACGACCAGCCGACTGCGGGACCTTACCGCGGCTTAGGCGCCTCTCCTATAAGGAGGCTGGAACTTTATTATTAACCCATCGGCGCTGTAGCTCCTCATGCTGCGGATATTCTCCGATGCGGAGCTGAGCCAGGACGTCATTAACAGCCTCGGCGACCACTTGGGGGTTGTCCTCCGGCGTGAAATGCCGGCCTTTGAAGATGTACTGGAAGGTGGCGTCGAGATCGCGCGCGAAACGGAAGCCGTATTCCACAGGCAGAAAGCGATCCTTAGCACCCCACACGACGCGCATTGGCGAATTCAGCCGCTGCAAACGGGCGATGACATGGCGGGTATCGCGCAGGTCCAGCGCGCATGCCTGCTGCACGAAGGCGCCCGGGCCGTACACGGCATAATGCGGCCAATACTGGGCCATGGCCTCTAGTGCATCAGCGCGGCTAGTGTGTGCCAGGCGCAAAAACTGGCGAAAGGCAAACCTGAAGATCCAATTGGGCACCCGCTGGATGAGCGGACCAAGCCAACGGCACAACTTAACCGCCAATCCTGGCCAGGCGTCATAGCCGATGCTGTTCACCAACACAAGCCCAGCGCATACCTCCGGTTGCCGCGCGGCCGCGATCTGTACCACACCGCCGCCCAGATCGTGGCCCACGAGCACCGCACGGTCGATGCGCAGCGCCTCGAGCCACTGAAGCAGATACGTGGCCTGCTGAGCCACCGAGATATCCCGCCGGCTGCCCTGCAGGATTGAACTGCCATAACCCACCATTTCCCAGGCGAGGCAGCGGCCTCCCGCAATCCGGGGCATCACGTGGCGCCATAGCGCGGGGGAGGTCGGAAGCCCGTGCACCAGGATCACCGGCAGGCCCCAGCCGGATTCCCGCCAGTGCATCCAGACCCCATTCACGTCACGGTGCTGGCGTCTCATGTTGTCTCCGTTCTATTGGGGATTAGTTCCAGGCGCGTGCCGGATGGAGACGAAGCAATGTCCATACCAGATCCGCAGGCGCACACGACGCGAAGAAAGAATGTGGCACCCGAACTTACCGCGCCTGCACACAATCCCATGGCGCGCGAGGTTACAAAGAAATAGTTACACGCCCGTTGCAACAATTACGCACTGCTGCGATGACCGGTTTCCGCGGCCGCCAGCAATTGCACTTTCATCCAGCCGGTGGGTTTGCACGACGGATGCCGGTTTGTGGTAAGGTCGATCTATGCCTGAAGCGCACGGCCATTCACTCTGGTTCATCCCGCGCGGTAGCGCGGGCGCGCGCCTCAAAGAGATTATCCGAGAGCTGAGCGAGACGTTCGCCACACCCTGTTTTCCGCCGCATGTCACGCTGCTCGCCCGTGTGCCTCAGCCACGACAGGAGGTGATCTCGATGACGCGTGAGTTGGCGGGCGAATTCAGCCGCTTTCAGATCGAGCTCACGGAGGCAGCAACCACCCGCGATTATTTTCGAAGTCTGTTCATCAAGGTGGTTGCCGACGACGTGTTGGTCGCTGTGTACGACCTTGCGCGGACGCGCTTCGGATTTCCGCTCGCGGCGGAGTTCATGCCGCACTTGAGCCTGCTGTACGGCGATCTACCGGAAGCTGAGAAACAGGGCGTCATCGCGAGACTGGGCCGCAAGTACCCAGCCCGCTTCACCGTGGAGTCTATCGACGTCTATTCAACCGATGGGCCGCCCGAAGATTGGCAGCTGGTCGAATCGGTGCTGGTGGATTAGCCACAGCGATCAACAACACACAGATCAAACCGGGCTATGAAATCAATGCGGTTAACGCATCGCGGGGAACGCATTCATACAATCCAGGCAAATTCTTCACTCTGCTTACGTCTTCACCGCGCGATTCAATCACAGATTCGTCGCGGTTAATCTTTGGGTCTTCTTTGCGTTCTCTGCGTGCTCTGCGGTGAACCTGCATAGCGGCGCACGGCATGTCTTAGATCCTCAGGCGTGCCGACGTCGATCGCGCTGCCTTCCTCGAAGCGTTCGGCCTCGACTCGCAGCCCGGCATCGATCGCGGCCTGCACGACGTCGCCCACGAACAGCTCGCGCGGCGCGGTGGGCTGCTTGCTTGAGGCAGCCGCGAGGTAATCGTGCATGAAGCGCGTGAAAGTAGGCTTCCATACCGCGATGAGCCAGGTATAGCGCAGCTCGGTCGCCTGCGGTTTGATAACAATGCGAACGACGCGATGCTCTGCCCCAATCTCCACCATGTCGCATTTGTGCGGCCGATGTGCCGGAAACAGACCCAGCACCACGTCTGCGCCTGTGCGATCCTGTCGTACCAGCAGCCGCGCAAAGCCATCGGCGGGCTCGAACAGCACATCCGGAAACCCAAGTGCTATTCGCACCTGCTGTACGAACGGCCACGCCTGGTCCAGCGTGTAAGGCGCGCCGAAGGGCAGGCCCATCAGCAGGTAGGCCAGGTGCATGTCAAGCCGGGCGCCGTCGCCGAAATAGGCGGGAATGTCCCACTTGCCCGCGCGCAACACGATGTAAGCGCGCGTGATGCCGGCCGCACGCATTCGCTCGAGGAGATATTGGCAAGCCACCTTGGGCGCACTCGGAGTTTCGCGCTGAAAGCCGATCGGATACAACTCCTTGCTGCACGGCAGCGGGCCTAGGCGCAACGCCTGCCCGGCGGCGGGTATCAGGCCGATCGTATCGGGGCAATCCGCAAAGTCTTTTGTTTTTGCCACCGAGGCGCAGAGATCAAAGAGAAGTCATGTCATTAAAACCGGATGGCGCCCAAACCGCAGGCGAGTTCATCTGCTGTCTGCAGCACGCGCTACGAACACGTTTAACGCCATATCCTCTGTGTCTCTGTGGTTTAATCGAACGGGTGGCGAATGATGATCGTCTGCTGCCGCTCAGCGCCGGTGGAGATCAGATCGATCGGCGTCTCGATCAGCGCCTCGAGGCGGTTTAGATACTCGCGCGCGCCGGCGGGCAACTGCGCTAGACGAGTCACGCCCGCGGTCGACTGGCGCCAACCCGGCAGATCGATGTACACGGGCCGATAGGCTTCGAATCCCTCGGCGCCAGGCGGCGCGGCGTGCCCTTCGGGCAC
>JAPSGG010000245.1 GCA_031177845.1 Chromatiales bacterium | reverse complement strand
GCGATCCTGTCGCAATTCGAGGATACCGCCACGCATCGCTACAGGATCGCGATCAGGCAGCACGGTTCTGCTCGAGATCCTGTCGCAATTCGAGGATACCGCCACGCATCGCTACAAGGACTATCCGCTCGTCTTCACGCCGTACCTCTGGAATCGTTTTCTCGACCGCGTGCCGACAAAGGAGACCGAAGCCGTCGAGCGCACTCACCGCGACGGCATCATGATCACGCCCGAAAGCCCAGAGGCCTTCGAGGAAATCTTATGGATGGCCTTCTTCCCGAATCTTCATGATGTGTCAAGGAGTAGCGTGCTCGACCAGCGTACGAGCAACCCGACATTCGAGAGTTTCTATCGCGACCATATCCGCAAGCTCCTCGCCATCCGGAGCGGGCGCCGCTATCTCTCGAAGGGTAACTACAATCTCACCCGCCTGGAATACCTGCTGAAGCTCTTCCCCGACGCGCGTTTCGTCATTCCGGTCCGCGAACCCGTGTGGCACATCGCCTCACTGATAAAGCAGCACGCGCTGCTGTGCGAAGGCGAGCGTCGCAACCCCCGCGCACTGGAACACATGCGGCGCGTCGGCCACTTTGAATTCGGGCTCGACCGCCGGCCGGTCAACGCGGGAGAGGGTGCCTGCATCGACCGGATTATGGCGCTATGGGATAGCGGCAACGAAGTGGAAGGGTGGGCCCGCTACTGGAGCCACGTCCATGGCTACTTGGCGGACCGGCTCGATGCCAACCCACGATTAAGAGACGCCTCACTGCTCATCCGCTTCGAAGACATGTGCCGTGCGCCAGGGGAAATCATGCGCACGCTGCTCGATCACTGCAATCTACGTGGCCCGGACACGCTCGTGGATCGACTGACCCAGAGCATCCGAGCCCCTTCATATTACAAGCCGAGTTTCTCGCAAGAAGAGCTGGAAACGATCGAGCGTCTGACACAGCCGGTCGCACAGTGGTTCGGCTATTCACGCGCGGCGCCTGGGCCTCGCGAGGCGGGTTCAGCGCTGTAGTGCGCCGCGGGGCGATGTCAGCCAAGAAGCCGGATGCTTTGGCCTTGACTTAAGGGCGTGCCTGATAACGGGCTGCGCCGTTATTCAGGCCTGCGATAGTCGGTCAGATCCCCATTCGCTCCGCTCGCTGTCCCTTTTATGGAAAGAGGGCACACTGCGGGCAACCTGACCTATACCCCACCGCCCCCTTTAAAGAGGCAGACAACCGTTCGCGGCTGGCGGGGGATTGATGCCAGGCGTCGATCACGTGCGGAACTGGCGATAAACAGCGATGACCTGAAGACATTAGCCTGCGTGAGCCTCGGTCCGGCCGCACGGCTTGGCGTCAGTTCGCGGCATGCGCCTGCGTGGACGCATTGATCACTTCCAGAAATTCGGGCGTCATTGCGTCAGCCGCCATGCGTTGCACCCCTAGCGAGATCACCGGCATCAGATCGTTCTTCTTGCCGCCTCTCACCGGGTTGATATACTCCCACACGATTTCGCCGCCGCGCATCACCTCGAGCAGACGCCCGCCATCCGATTCGGTGATCAGCGTGTTGCCGTTGGGCAGCCGCTGCTGGCCAGAGCGGATCGCGCTGAACAGCGGGCGCTGCTCGGTACCAGTATAGGACCAGACGATGTTGAGTGGCGAAGGCCTGAACTGAGTGACCTCTGATTCCCCACCGGGTCCGTAATGGCCCCAGTTATCAAAGAGCAGGATATCGCCGTTAGATAACATGTCGGCGTCATGTTGCCGATGCCAAGGCCCTTGAATGGCCCAGACGACCTCTTCCTTCTCAAGATCGAGGATAGCGATCGTGTCGATGTCCCGCAGGGATAACAGCACTTGGCCGTCATTCGCGAACGGAAGCCGGGAGGCCGCTGCACGGTCGATGACCTCGACCGAGTTCGTGTGCAGGAAATCCTGTTTGATGTCCCAGGCCGTCGTACGCAACATGCGCCCGTAGGGCGACCGCAACAGGGCATCGATGACGGAGACCTTCTTGAGGCGCTTGCCTTCCGGCGAGAGGACGACGACGTAATCATCGATGCGCGGTGGCGCCAGGTTTGGATAACCCGGAATCTTGTTGGTCCGGATATCGTTGGTCAGCACGTAGATCTTGCCATCTTGAGCCACATCCAGATGGTGATGCACATAATCGAAGTACGTCCAAAGCACCTCCGAATCCTTGTTCATCTTGACCAGCCCGTATCCCCAGGGCGTATCGCCCATGCCGACGATCAAGGCAAGCAGATCGCCGTTTGGATAAAGATAGGGAAATTCCCAAAAGATATATCTGTCGGGTCGAAGCTTGCGGTTGGGATTGTCCCAGATATCCCGGATCTGCAGGCTCCACTCGTGGACAACCGTGCCGTCCATTGAGATCAGCAGGGCCTTCTGCGCGTCGCTTGAGCTGTACAAGGTATAGCCCTCGTACGCCCCCGGTTTGTTGATCGTCACACCCCGCGCTTCGGTTCTCGCCTTTCGCCACAGATTGGTGCGATAAGGGCTCACGTACTCCGTCTGCTGCTTATAGAGCGCGACGATCGCCTCGTGCGCATCGTTCAGATATTCGTACGGAAAGGCCTTGGTCAAGATGACGAAAGCGCCGCCCAGGAATGCCAGAAATGCGATGGCGACGATCCGAAGCCCGCTCATTATCCAATCGAACATTGGCCCCCCGATCTGTGATTAAAGGTCCTACTCTTACGATCTATCACTGCGCGCCGTCACGCGTGCTCCGTGCCCGACATCGCCTTAAGGGGGACATCGCCTTCGACTGGAATGGGCAGCTCGTTCACATTGAGCCCCTCGGCCTGCATGCGCCACATGTGGTCGAACACGCCACGCTTTTTCCTCAGCTCCGCCGGGGGCCCGTCCTCGACGATGCGCCCCTCCACCAACACCACGATGCGGTCGAAATTCGCGACGGTCGAGAGTCGGTGCGCCACCGCGAGCACCGTACGCCCGTGCACCTGCTCGTTAAATGCCCGCTGGATTGCCAGTTCGGACTCGGTGTCCAGCGCCGATGTCGCCTCGTCCAATATGATGATCGGCGCGTCCTTTAGAATCGCGCGGGCAATCGCGATACGCTGGCGTTGGCCGCCCGACAGATTGGTGCCGCGTTCGCCCACCAGTGTGTCGTACCCATGCGGTAACTCGCGAATGAATTCGTCGCAGTAAGTGGCCTTGGCAGCGGCAATCACCTCCGCGTCGGAGGCGTCCGGCCGGCCATAGCGAATATTCTCCATCACCGGCCGGTGAAACAGAGAGATCTCCTGCGGCACCGTGGCGATCTTCGCACGCAGGCTGTCCTGAGTTATGTCAGCAATGTCCTCGCCGTCGATCAGAATCCTGCCACTGTCCACATCGGCGAACCGCTGTACCAGGTTGATGAGGGTCGACTTGCCGGCGCCCGACGGGCCCACGATGCCGACGCGCTGTCCCGCCGGAATCTCCAAGGAGAGATTATCGAACACGCGCCTACCGTCCGCGTAACCGAAGGACACGTTCTGAAATTCAATACCGCCCTTGGCATCAGTCATTGCGCGCGCATCCGGCCTGTCAGCGACTTCGTGAGCCTGGCCAATCACCTGTAAGGTGTCGGCAATGAAGCCGAAATGTTCGGTAAGACCGGCCAGTGCCAGGGTCAAATCCCTGGAGCCGTGCAGGATTCGGAAAGTAAGGGCGCTGACAACGACAACGTCCCCCGGCGTGATACGGCCCACAGTCCATTCATGCACTGCCCATGTCAGCATCGCGCCGGACAAGATGGTGAGAAAGACATCGTGAAGCACGCGTGTCTTCTCCAGATACATCCAGCTCTTGCGCTGCGCGTCCGCCTCGACGCCGAACTTGGCGGCCAAGCGCGCCCGCTCACGCGCTCGTGCCGAGAAGATCTTTACAGTCCAGGAATTCGC
>JAPSGG010000244.1 GCA_031177845.1 Chromatiales bacterium | reverse complement strand
TGCGCGAGCCGGCGAGCGGCCGCCTCAAGGGCCAGTTCATAACCGATCGCGCCAAGGCCGGAGATCACGCCGATAGCGATATCAGACAGATACGAATGACGGCGGAACGGCTCGCGCGCGTAGATGTTGGTAATATGAACCTCAATGAAGGGCACTGCTGCGGCCAGCAGCGCGTCGCGCAGCGCGATGCTGGTATGCGTGAACGCGCCCGGGTTGAAGATGATAAATGCCGTGCCGTCGCGCGCTGCGGCGTGAATGCGCGCGATGAGTTCGTGCTCGGCGTTGCTCTGCAGCGCCTCCAGCGCGTGGCCGTAAGACTCGGCCTTGCGCGCAAGCGTCGTGCGGATAGAATCGAGCGTGGCCGAGCCGTAGCGCTCCGGTTCACGGGTGCCTAGGAGATTGAGATTGGGGCCGTTGAGCAGCAGCAGTTTCGCCATGGAATCGGGAGCGGCCGGGATCGGCGCCTTATTGATCATGGAGACAGAAGCGCCGGATTGTGCATGAGCCCGCCGTACATGTCCATATCGCGCCCGTTCGGTGCGACTTCACCCCCGATTCAGCGAAGGTGCGGGCGAAGCGGCCAGAAGACCCGGCTGCATTTGGCCAACCGCCAGCTTGCTTCTAGAGCAGCTTCAAGAGTTCGTTCTCCAGCTCCTCTTTGCTCAGTTCCCCGTGCTTGGTGAAACGTACAATGCCATCGCGGTCCATCAGAACGCTATAGGGCAGCGCACCATATTGGTTGCCGTAGCGATCGGCGACCGCTATCGCATCCTCGCGGCCGATCAGTTGCGGGTAATCCGCGCCCACGCTCGCGGCGAACTTGGCCACCGCATCGGGCAGATCGATCGCCACCCCGACGACCTGAAAGCCGCGTTCGCCGTACTGCCCCTGCAAATCAGCGAGCGTCGGCATCTCCTTGCGGCAGGGCAGGCACCAGGTCGCCCAGAAATTCAACAGCACCACATCGCCGTTCCACCGGCTTATGGAGATTGGCTCGCCGCGCAGATTAGGAAGGCTAAATTCGGGCCGTCTGGCGCCCAGCAGCGTCTCGGGCGATGCGGACAAGACCTGCGGCTGGGGACCAGCCGGAAGCTGTCCCCCCGCCTGATAGATTGAGAAGCCAGCCAAGGCCGCGACCAGCCCGACCAGCGCATAGGCGATGAGTACCCCGCGCTTCGATTCGTGCTCATTCATGATTTGGAGCCCCAAGCGCCAGCCGATCGCGTGCGTGCCCCGTGTGCCCCCGTGGCATCGTCGGGCAGCCTGAGGCTCACCATCTTGGTGATTGGGGGATAGCAGACACCGACCTCGGCACAGCCCTGATACTGAACCTCCAATGTGATCGTCCTCGTGCCGCTGTCCGTTCGCGCCAGCGGCAGCGTTATGTTTGTATCTTGCGTGTAGATCTCCACCCGGCCGAAGAACTCATCCTCGATGATCTCGCCGGCCGGTAACGAGACCGCGCCCAGAGAGGCGCCTTGCGCATCGTTGACCGTGAACCGCATCTTGTCGCGATACAGGTAATAGCCATCTGCGATCAGCCAGCGCACGGAAAGCAGGGAAGCGTCCTCGACGGCCGCACTGAACCGGAAGGCCTCATCCGGCGGCAGAATTCCCTCATCGCCAGCCCCTAGGAGCTGACCGAGGGCATCAAGGGGGCTCACCGCCGTCCCGGTCGCGGTCTCGGATCCGCGAGCCGGCGCAGACTCGGTGGTCCAGTCCGCTTTGAAAGCCTCTTGCAGCGGCGGCAGCCGGCTACCCGCGTCCGCGGTCGGCAAGGAGCCGAGTATCAGCGCGACAATGAGAAGAATCCAGCTTCGATGCATATGGCTTATCAGGGCGTGGTCTGTGAGCTTATCCAATCGATGTAGCCTTCTAGCCCTCGCGCGATTGGAGTGGCGATGATTTCTGGAAGTTCATAGGGGTGCGAGGCGCGGATGGCCGCCTCGAGCGCGGGAAATCGCCGCGCCGTGGTCTTGGCAAGCAGTAGATGTTCAGTATCGGTTCTTGCCTTGCCATCCCATTCGTAGACGGAGGTCATCTGCGGCAGCACGTTGACGCACGCGGCCAATTTCTGTTGCACAAGATTGGCCGCTGCCTGCAACGCGGCCTCGTGATCCGGATAAGTCGTGAAAACGATCAGTGCATCAGTCATGACTTGTCTACCCCAGAACATCTAATAAAAAGACGTTAACGCAAAGAGCACCGAGGCGTAAAGAACGTTGGTCGCAGGGCATCGAGAACGGGCTGCGGATCGGGTGCATCTTCTTCGCTTCCTATGCCCTCCGGTGCCATAGAGTCGCTATCGGTGACCCCGCAGCTTGAAGCGAACAGGCTGCCTTGATTTAAGTCAAGCTTACCCCACCTGTACTAGTAATGAACCCTCGTCTCATTCTGGCGGCGCTATTCCTCGGCCTGCCGCTGCTGGAAATCTACCTGTTCATCATAGTGGGAGGCGCCATTGGCGCATGGCCTACTGTTGCCCTGGTGGTGCTGGCCGCCATCGCTGGCGTGGTACTGATGCGAGCGCAGGGCCTAGCCACCCTGCGCCGCGCCCAAGCCAGTCTTGATCGTCGCGAACTGCCGAAGTTTGAGTTGCTGGAGGGCGTGGCCGTGTTGGCAGGCGGTGCGCTATTGATTGTGCCGGGTTTCTTGACCGATGCTTTGGGTCTTCTCTGTCTGTGGCCGTTAAGCCGCAGGGCCTTGGTTCGCAATGTGATGCCGCGCATCCAGATCGTGACCCGCTCGAATATTCGCCGGTCGGGACCGGCAGGCGGCGAACAGGGCGGGCGCATTCTCGAGGGCGAATACACGCGAAAACCCGACGAGTAGCCCGCCTTGCTTGACAAGCGGCAGGCCGAGACTATCATTAGCACTCTCTCGTGGCGAGTGCTAACATCGTGTGTCGTTAGCTCAACCGCACCAATCATTTGCTTCAATCGATACTGAGGAGCCCCTTTGTATGAACATCCGTCCCCTGCATGATCGGGTTGTGATCAAGCGTATGGAAGAAGAAAGGACCAGCCCTGGCGGGATCGTCATCCCCGACAGCGCCGCAGAAAAGCCAATCAAGGGCCAGGTGCGGGCCGTCGGCAATGGCAAGATTCTGGAGAATGGTGAGGTCCGCCCCTTGGATGTGAAGACCGGTGACAAGGTGCTGTTCGGCAAGTATTCCGGCACCGAGGTCAAGGTCAACGGTGAAGACCTGCTCGTGATGAAGGAAGACGACATCATGGCCGTGATCGAAGCCTAAATCTGCTTAAGTTCAAACTGACTGATTTCTTAAAGGATCATTCTATGGCTGCAAAAGAAATACGTTTTAGCGACGAAGCCCGGCACCGCATGATGACCGGCATCAACGTCCTGGCCAATGCGGTCAAGGCGACCTTGGGTCCTAAGGGGCGCAACGTGGTGCTGGAGAAATCGTTTGGCGCTCCGACTGTCACCAAAGACGGTGTTTCCGTAGCCAAAGAGATCGAGCTCAAGGATAAGTTCGAGAACATGGGCGCGCAGATGGTGAAAGAGGTCGCCTCCAAGACCTCGGATGCGGCTGGCGACGGCACCACGACGGCAACCGTGCTGGCGCAGGCGATCTTCCGGGAGGGCATGAAATCCGTCTCCGCCGGCATGAATCCAATGGATTTGAAGCGCGGCATCGACAAAGCAGTGGTCGCGGCGGTGGAGGAACTCAAGAAGCTCTCCAAGCCCTGTGAAGATAGTAAAGCGATCAGCCAGGTCGGCGCGATCTCGGCGAATGCCGATGAGGCAATCGGCCAAATTATTGCCGACGCCATGGACAAGGTTGGCAAAGAAGGCGTCATCACGGTCGAAGACGGCTCCGGCCTTGAGAACGAGCTGGAAGTGGTCGAGGGTATGCAGTTCGACCGCGGGTATCTGTCGCCTTACTTCATCAACAACCAGCAGCGCATGACAGCAGAAC
>JAPSGG010000243.1 GCA_031177845.1 Chromatiales bacterium | reverse complement strand
TGCGCAGTCAAAAGCACACGATGTCTACATCAAAGCCACCGCCCATATTCGGCGGGCGGAGTCCGCCCTTCAAGATGGCGACTATGAGAGCGCCCGGGAGCACGCCATGTGGGCAAAAACGCATGCACTGGATGCGCGCCAGCGGGCTCTCGGCGGCCATGACTGAAACGACCAAGTGCCTCCAGTTTTACGTCAGCGGCCGTGTGCAGGGTGTGTTCTTCCGCGTCTCCACCCGGGACAAAGCGCGGCGACTCGGCTTGACCGGTTACGCCCGGAACTTGACGGATGGACGCGTCGAGGTCTACGCGTGTGGGACCGCGCCGCAGCTCAATGCGCTCAAGGCTTGGTTGCAGCAGGGTCCGCCCGAGGCAGCCGTCAGTGCCGTGGAATGCGAGCCCGCGGCGACCATGGTTTTCGACGGTTTCGACACCCGCTGAAAGCTTAGTCCGAACGGCGGCGCCCATGACGCAGCGTCGTTCGGGTAAGCGCCATTGCGTGCCGGCCGGAGCGATCATGCGTGATGAGAGCATGCCCTGGGTTCGCCGAATGGGTCGCGCCTACAGGTCGCGGGTGGCGTCCTGGCGCATCGCACCATCCTATATCATCCTGCTATCCGCTGATCCCACATCGGGTAAGTTTTGTAACGGATTGTAAAAGTTGCCACGCGCAACCACGCGTATCGCGCTGCCACCCGTAGGATCCGCTTGGGGCAAGGCGATGAGCGTTTCGGGGGGTATGGCACACGTATTGCTTACCAGTACAGCAGGACGTTATGCATACGGCAAGAGGAGGATACGCATGCGAAACATACTGCTGCCGGCAATGATGGCATTCTTGTTTACCTTGGGCACTGTGAGCTGCGAGCAGGAGGGTTCATTCGAGGATACCGGAGAAGAACTCGACGAGGCCGCCGAGGAAGCAGGTGATAGGGTAGAGAAGGCTACCGAATGAGCCCCACAGATCAATCTAGCTAGCGGCGTTTTGATGACGCCTCCGATGACGGTCTTTCCTTCCCCCCTCCCGTAAGACCGTCAAGTTGGGCCGGTAATCCCTTGGGGACACCGGCCCGTTTTTTATACCTGCGGGGAGTGCAAACCACGGCGGTGAGCAAGGGCGGCTAGACATTCGAAACGGGTGGGCTGCTGAAAGAAGGGGGGTAGGTTCCGGTCCTGGACACCCGAATCTGGGACAGGTCTCGCGGGGATGGCGCAAAGTGACGCCCTTAGACTTTTTAGCTGTCTGCTGAGGATACAGCAGTAACTAGTGCTGGTGCATGCCTGTTCCCTAAGCCCGCTCTGCGAGTTTCGCGTTTGCTTCTTCAATTAAAGGCACTAGAAGTCAAAGATCAGACCGACGCCAATGTACGCCAGGCGCGAATGGAAGCACTGACCATTCGGTGAGGAGCCGCCGACGATCACGGCGGAGAGCGCAGCAAGGGGCCGGGTAGGCGCCCAGCGGCTGAAAAATGCCTGCTTGTCAACTGCCCTCACTCCATGCCTCTCCGCCCAAGGAGGAGCAAGGGGGATTGATGATATGACTTGCAAGCATCGGATAGCCTTGCCGCGATTTACCCTCATCGCTTGCCCCTTTCACGGGGAGAGAAGGGAACCGGCGCACCCTCTTCCTCTGTGAGAGGGCTAAGGTAAGATCCATCAGCGAGGAGGAATGAGAAGCGCGATTACAGATGTCCCTTGAGGCTGCTTGGAACTTAGCCCGGCGTATCAGGCTTGGGATCGTCGATGGGTGTCGGATCAGGCCGGTGTGGCTGGTCGGGGCCAGGTGGCAATTGATCCGGCGGTCGCGGCCCTTTGGGTGCGGGCGGCGTCGGGACCGATCCCGGTTGCGGCGGGTTAGGATCCTTTTGCGCGCAGACTTCGCGCGGCGGAATGACCGACTTCCGCGGATCTACCATGGAGTACTTGCCTTCCTATACGAGCCCGACCAGCGACAATATCGCGATGATCACCACGATAACGCCGATGATATAAAAGATATTATGCCCCATGATCCTTCTCCGGTTGTTTTGGCGTTGGACCTGCCCTGCAACCCATTTCATGAGACTAGTTTAGCAACTATCGTGCCGCATGATCTGATCGAAACCGTGGGAGCCATCCCGTGATCGCGATACGGCTGAGTATGCGGGGCTGGCTCCCGCGGCCACGATAGGATCGCCCAAACAACCCAGGTGCATAGCGCTCTCGGGTCTCCGGCCGCGCTATCGGTGCTAGACTCCAAGCCTAGGCACCTGCGCCAGAAATTTCGCTGCTGCCCATTTAGTTATTGGAGGGATATCGCGCAGAACAACGAGCAACCTGATGCCAATGAAGTGGAAGAGACCCTCACGCCCTTAGATGCCAATGAGATCACGACGCCGGGTACCGGCTTTCCGATCGTCGGCATGGGCGCTTCCGCCGGAGGCTTGGAGGCCTTCAGCACCTTCTTCAACCACATGCCGCCGGACAGCGGCATGGCCTTCGTCTTGGCCATGCACCTGAGCCCCGAGCACGAGAGCCACGCCGCCGAGCTGATCGCGCGCCACACCCAGATGCCTGTGTATCCGGCTGAGGACGGGATGCGCGTGGAGCAGAATCACGTCTACATCATTCAGCCCAATACGACACTCACAATCTGGAACGGTGTGCTGCACGTCACCAAGTCTACCTTCCCGCGCGGACCGCGGTATCCCATCGACGAGTTCTTCAGCGCACTGGCCGAGGCGCAAGGGCGCAACGCGGTCTGCATCGTCTTGTCCGGCACCGGCTGGGACGGTACCAAAGGTTTGAAGGCGATCAAGGAGCGGGGCGGCATGGCCATGACCCAGGTCGGCGCCCGCTATCGCAGCATGCCGTGCAGTGCCCACGCGACCGGGCTTGGCGACTACGAGCTGACGGTGGAGGAGATGCCGGCGCGCCTGCTCGAATATGCCGCACATCTCGGTCAAACGGACAACCAGCAGGTGGTTGATGATCTGCATAAGAACAGTCGTCGCCAGCTCGCCCGAATCCTCACTATGCTGCGTGTGCATACCGGCCATGACTTCAGTGATTACAAGGAGACGACCGTTATCCGCCGCGTGAAACGGCGCATGCAGGTGACGCAGTGTTCCTCGCCAGAGCAGTATCTAGAGCATCTACGCGCCGCGCCCCCGGAGCTGAGCTATCTGTTCAACGACATGCTGATCAATGTCACGCAGTTCATGCGCGACGCCGACGTGTTTCAGACGCTCGCTGAGAAAACACTGCCGGAGATCTGTGCTGCCAATGGCCAGCGCGAGCGTGTGCGCGTCTGGGTGGCCGGTTGCGCAACGGGTGAGGAGGCGTATTCCTTAGGGATCCTCTTTCTCGACGAGATAAGCCGCGGCGAACGCAACGTTCGGCTGCAGGTCTTCGCGACCGACATCAATGAGAAAGCGTTAGCGATCGCCCGCGGCGGAATCTACCCGGAGACCATTACCGACCATCTCTCGGCCGCACAGTTGGATCGCTATTTCCGTAAGCGCGACGAGGGTTATGAGGTGCTTAAAGCCCTGCGCGAAGCGTGCATCTTCTCCAAACATGATCTGATCAAGGACCCGCCGTTCTCCCGCATGGACATGATCTCGTGCCGCAATGTGCTGATCTACATGACGCCGACCTTGCAGAAGCGCCTGATACCGGAATTCCACTACGTTTTACGGCCCGGTGGAGTGCTGCTGTTGGGTCCTTCGGAGACGATCAGCGGCTTTGAGGATCTGTTCGAGCCTATCGACCGTAGGCATCGCATTTTTCGCCGACGCGAGACGGTCACGCCCAGGCTAGACGTGCCGGTAAGCCGTGGCGCGCGCCTGTTGAGCGAAGAGGAGCGAGAGTCGGCGCCACGTCCCACCGAAGCCGAGATCAGCCGGCAGGTCGAGCGCTACATGCTGGATCAGTACGCGCCACCTTACGTCATCGTCAACGACCGCTTCGAAA
>JAPSGG010000242.1 GCA_031177845.1 Chromatiales bacterium | reverse complement strand
AGGTCGGCGGCACCATCACTGGCGAGCACGGCGTGGGCGTGGAGAAGATCAATCAGATGTGTGTGCAATTCCGATCCGATGAACTCTTGCAGTTTCATGCGGTGAAGGCGGCGTTCGATCCCAAGAGGCTGCTGAACCCCGGCAAGGCCGTGCCGACGCTGCACCGCTGCGCGGAGTTCGGTGCCATGCACGTGCACCAGGGTCAACTGCCCTACCCCGACCTGCCGCGCTTCTAAGCCGGGCTAAATGACTTGTCATCCCGAGGAACATGGCGACGGGAAATCTTGCATAGGCGAAGAGTTCCCTCGCAAGCTCAGGACGACTAAAGCCGGATTTCTCGCATTCGCTCGACATGACAGATCCACAGCTCCGTCAACTAGAATCACGAGATCATAGCGACGCTTTGATTGCTGTCGTGCGGGATGCCTGCGCGCGGCACATGCCGCTTAACATCGGCGGCGGAAGCACTAAGGTCTTCTACGGCCGCGCTGTCGAAGGTGCGCCATTGGACGTTGGAGGCCATCGCGGTGTGGTCAACTACGAGCCCACCGAACTGGTGCTCACCGCGCGCGCCGGCACGCTGCTGGCCGATATCGAGGCGTTGCTTTCGGAGCGCAGTCAGATGTTGCCGTTCGAGCCGCCACACTTCGGCAGCCGTGCGACGATTGGCGGCTGCGTGGCGGCGGGACTGCCCGGTCCGCGGCGTCCCTACTCAGGCAGCGTGCGCGACAATCTGCTGGGCGTGGAGATCATCAACGGTGAGGGCGAGCGGCTTAAGTTCGGCGGCGAGGTGATGAAAAACGTGGCCGGCTACGATCTCTCACGGCTAATGGCGGGCGCACTGGGCACACTGGGTGTGTTGCTGCAAGTCTCGCTAAAAGTACTGCCCCGGCCGATGCGCGAGATCACCCTCATACGCGAGACCGACGCCAAGCGCGCGATCGTAACCATGAACGCATGGGCGAGACGGCCATTGCCTGTCTCGGCAACGTGGCACGATGGCCAGAAACTATCCGTGCGGCTTTCCGGCGGCGATTACGCGGTCAAAGCTGCGGCCGAGGCTGTCGGCGGCGATCGCCTGGAGCATGGCCATACCTTGTGGCATGACGTGCGCGAACAAGTTGAGCCTTTTTTTGCAGGCGACGCACCGCTTTGGCGCATTTCGGTACCGCCCGCAACACCCGTGCTCGATATGCCCGGCGAACAAGCGCTCGAATGGAACGGGGCGCTGCGCTGGATAAGGACCGATGCACCCGCACAGGATATCCGCCGCACTGCGAGTGCAGCTGGCGGTCATGCGACGCTGTTTCGCGGCGGAGACCGGCAGGGCGAGGTGTTTCATCCACTTCCCCCCACGCTCATGATGGCACATAAAAACTTGAAAAAGGCGCTCGATCCGGCCGGTATTTTCAATCCTGGCCGGCTCTACATCGAGGTCTGACGATGCAGACCCGCATCGCGGCATCCATTAAGGACACCAGCCAGGGCAAGGAAGCCGATAGGATCCTTAGAACTTGCGTGCACTGCGGGTTCTGCAATGCCACCTGTCCGACCTATCAGTTGCTAGGCGACGAACTCGATGGGCCGCGCGGGCGCATCTATCTAATCAAGCAGGTTCTGGAAGGCCAGGAGGTCACGCGCAGGACTCAGCTGCACCTGGATCGCTGTCTCACTTGCGTCAACTGCGAAACGACTTGTCCGTCGGGCGTGGAGTACGGGAAGCTCGTCGACATCGGACGGGAGCTAGTAGAAGATCGCGTAGAACGCAACGCGTTCGAACGGCTTCAGCGCCGAGCGCTGCGCCAGATAGTGCCCTACTCCGCTCGGTTTAAGGCACTACTCAGGCTCGGCCAGGCCGTTCGCCCTTTTCTGCCACGCACACTCAAAAACAAAGTGCCGCCGCGTGTTAAGGCCGGCCAGTGGCCGGCATCCGACGATCATGCGCGCAAGATGCTGATCCTGGAGGGGTGCGTGCAGCCTGCCATTCGGCCCTCCATCAATGCCGCCGCCGCGCGCGTATTGGATAAGTTTGGAATCGGTTTGATCCGCGCTCCAGACGCCGGCTGCTGCGGCGCGCTTAGCCATCATCTCACCGCGCCCGAGGAAGCTAAGCAGTTCATGAAGCGCAACATTGATGCCTGGTGGCCGCATATCGAAGAAGGCAGCAAGGCCAT
The DNA here is from genome assembly GCA_031177845.1 of Chromatiales bacterium. Lineage (GTDB taxonomy): Bacteria > Pseudomonadota > Gammaproteobacteria > JACCYU01 > JACCYU01 > JAPSGG01. Next base: position 1,784 of record JAPSGG010000242.1, on the reverse strand, counting down.
TGTGATGACGGCAAGCGGCTGTGGCAGCATCGTGAAAGAGTACGGGCGAATTCTGAAGGATGACCCCAAGTACCGTGATAAGGCCACGAAGATCGGCGGATTGACGAAAGACCTGAGCGAAGTCCTTGGAGAAGAGGACTGGGGCCGCCTGCAACCGGCAAAGCCGCGCAGGATCGCCTTTCATTCGCCTTGCACCTTGCAGCACGGCCAGCAGATTCAGGGTGTCGTGGAGAATATGCTTACCAGGCTGGGCTTCGAGCTGACGCCGGTGGCAGACAGCCACCTGTGTTGCGGCTCGGCGGGCACTTACTCCATCCTGCAGCCCAGTCTGTCGCAACAGTTACTCGATGATAAGCTGGAGAACCTGCAGCAAAACGATCCCGAACTCATCGCCACGGCCAACATCGGTTGCCTCGCCCATCTGCAGACCAAGGCCCACGTGCCGGTGGTGCATTGGATCGAATTGCTGGACTCTACGCAATAGAGTGGCATCCAAGATTCCTCCACTCGCGCCTGGAGGCGCTCGATCGGAATAGCAGCAACCTTCGTCATCTTGACCGAGCGGGACGAGACGGAAAATCTCTGAACCTACGCTAATAGTTGACCGTGACAGTGATCGTGTCGCTGTAATTGCCGGCGGGAACGTTCTGGCTCACAGACACGCGTCCATACACCGTGTGATTTCGGCTTTGAGTCGCCGGCTGACCTAATAATCCAGCCAACGAAAAACTGCCGCTGACTGTCGCTGTGCCGCCGCTGCCGTTGCCCCAAATCGTGCTTGCGCGGAAGTGGTATAAAGGTCGTAATTGAGAACGTTGGCGCCGGTTGTCATCTTTCTAGGGTTGTCATCTTTCTAGGTAGGCATGAGCCGCTTGAGCCGGTGCTTAATTGTATCGTGTAGGTGACATTCTCGGTCAGCAGGCCCAATAAGCCGCCACCCGTGCACAGAACTGTCAAGGTGCCGGGTGCTGTCGAGCGGCGTAGCACTCGATCGGTCGTAAGTGCCGAACGCCACACCACTGGTAGCCACGGTACAGTTCGCCGCCCAGCATCCTTCTGAGGGCACCAGTATTGCAAAAAAACCCAATGCGCCAGCCGCAATCTTTTGCAATGCTTAGACTCTAGGTCGGTCCGACATGTCTGGCAGAATTAACGCGCTTGCCGAACTGGCACTGCGGCACGCGTCTCACGTTCGAATCTGCTAGAACCGCATACAAATGGACCCAATCGGGGCAGCGGATCGTAACCGTCCGGCATATCGACCTCGATTAGACAGGCGTGGCCGTCCCAGGTGACCTGCAACCGGTTATGAGCCTCAAGCCCTGTCACATAGACCTCGTCGCGCATGGCGTGCGGAAAATGCCGTTCCAATAAACCGCGATAAACAGTGGCGTAATTGGCTTTTCGGGTTAATTTGGAACCACTTAGGCTCTGACACCTATCAACCGCGCTTGGCTTATACTGCCGCGGTCACGTCCAAGACGCGGTTGTAAGATCACCAAGTCCATGCACACCGACCCCGTCGTCTTTACCATTTTTTTGATCTTTACCGGCGCAGCGGCGCTGGCCACTGTGGCCCTCTATGCGCGTCAGGCTATGTTGGTCGCCTACATCGTGCTGGGCATGCTGCTCGGTCCTTCGGGGGTGGGGCTGGTGCAGGATCCTAACGTGACGCAGCAGGTAGCCGACATCGGCATCATGTTTCTGCTGTTTCTGCTCGGCCTGGACCTCTATCCGCAGAAACTCGTGGGACTGTTCAAGGAATCGACAGCAGTGACAGGCGT
>JAPSGG010000241.1 GCA_031177845.1 Chromatiales bacterium | reverse complement strand
CGAATCTCACTTACTGAATGATGACTGGACCTCCAGTGAACTGCTCAGACTCACGCGGCGGCCTCGTCCCGAGCCAAGACCTGGCGCTGCAGCAGGGCTGTAAACTCTTCGACGAAGTTGTCGTAGCGATTGACCAATCGCTCCACGTCATTGGAGTAGTGGTTGTAGGCGATCACTGCGGGGATCGCCGCGAATAGGCCCATTGCGGTCGCGATCAATGCCTCAGCGATACCGGGCGCCACCGCCGAGAGGGTGGCCTGCTGCACGTTGCTCAATCCCCGGAACGAGTTCATGATGCCCCATACGGTGCCAAAAAGGCCGATATAGGGGCTAGTGGAGCCAACAGTCGCCAGGAACGACATGTAATGCTCTAGCGCATCGACCTCGCGTGACAGCGCGACCTTCATGGACCGCTGCGCGGTATCGGCGATCGACATGGTAGACAGTCGATGCTGGCGATGCAGCCGCACATACTCTTTGAATCCCGCGACGAAGATATGCTCCATGCCGCTCAAGTCTTCCTTGACGCGCACCTGGTCGTAAAGTTTCGCCAGGTCCGAACCCGACCAGAAACGATCCTCGAACTGATCCGCCGCCTCGCGGGCGTCCTTTAGGATCTTCCATTTGCTGACAATCATTGTCCACGAGACGATGGACGCCGCGAGTAGCAGCAGCATGACCAGCTGCACCAGCAGGCTCGCGCCGGCAATCAGATGATAGATACTTAGATCAACCTGCACTTTGTAGGTCCTTTTTGAGTTTTAAGGGAATCGATCTGGGCTTGAAAGTACCCACTTCCAAACAGACCACCGAGACCCGGCCCTTGGCCAGCAATTCAGACTCGTGGTCCTGGCCCGAGCGGCTGATTTGTTGTTCGAACGAGAGACTTGCGCGCCCGATGTGGTTTAGGATTGCGCTGACGTGAACTACCTCGTTAAAGCGCGCCGGCTTCAGGTACTCAAGCGCCACGGACCGCACCGCAAATAGGATTCCATGCCTTGCCAATACGTCCTGTTCATAGCCCAGCGCGCGCAACCACTCGCTACGGGCGCGCTCCATAAACTTGAGATAGTTGGCATAGTACACGACGCCCCCGCAGTCCGTATCTTCATAGTAGATACGCACGGGCCAAACAAACATCTGCACTGGAGGTCCAGGATTCGCGTATGGCGGAGAAGATTGCGATGGGCTTTATCGGATCGTAAGGCCGTCTCGACCGCATCCGTTGTGCGCCATTATAGTACCGGTGCGTGTGGCGTCCACGCCTATATACGGCTGGGCGCGCCGATTATTACCGTAAACACCACCGCTTATCGACATTGAGCGCGCGACCAAGTTCGATCGCCGCCAGCCGCTCCGGCGCGCGAATGCGCTTAGCCGCCAAAAAGAAAGCGCGGCTTACGCCGCGCCAATGCAGGACTCAAGAAGGAGGGGGCTTGCGCCGACGAATGAGCAAGGCGCAAAGATTCGCCATGGTGGCTTGAACATGAGTCCTGTTACCCGCAGTCTTACCTCCTTTGGATCGCTAGACGATCATGTTCGTTAAGCGCCATCCCTGGCTCAGGTTCCTAGGCTTCCAATCCGTCGTCCACTGGCGTCTCAGCCAAAGCGAACCGTCCTTCACAGCAGCCAGATCAGAGAGCGGACCTGGCAAAGTTAGCTCTGTTCCATTCAGATGTAGCAATGGCCATGCCAGATAGCCTAATACCGGGTTATCACGAGATTGAGCGCGCGCAACACACGTCAGCAATGACGAAATGTCGCCTGAAAACGACGTGAACTTGTCGTACGCTCCTTAACCTATTGTTTGTAGTCCCTTAGCGTCACGTCGCTTCGGGACGACGGGGCTGTCGTAGATTATTTGGGCGCCTTGAATAGCGCAGGATCCAGATGGTGACGATTGAGCAGCTTGTAGAACTCGGTGCGGTTACGTTGAGCAAGCCGCGCGGCCTTGGTGACATTGCCGCTAGTGAGCTGTAGGAGCTGGGTGATGTATTCACGCTCAACCCGCTGACGCATCTCGACTAGCGACGGTAGTTCCCCCGGCGGTTCGCGCAAGGCCTTCTCGACCAGGGTCACAGGGATCAGCGGCGTGGTCGACAGCGCCACCGTCTGCTCCACCACATTGTACAGCTGGCGGATGTTACCGGGCCAATCGTAGCGCGTCAGTGACTCCATCGCCTCGGGCGAAAACCCTTTGACTCGAGGCCCGTAGCGATGGGCCATTTCCTTGATGAAATGAGCGGCGAGCAACGGAATGTCTTCGCGCCGCGCCGCCAGCGGAGGCAATTCCAGGGCCACGACATTGAGGCGATAGTACAGATCATCACGGAATCGGCGCTCCTGCATGGCCTTTTCCAGATTCTGGTGCGTGGCGGATATCAACCGCACATCCACAGGCACGTCTTCCGTCGCCCCTACTGGACGCACGACGCGTTCCTGCAGAGCGCGCAGGAGCTTGGCCTGAAACGGCAACGGCATATCGCCGATCTCGTCGAGAAACAAGGTACCTCCATCGGCCGCCTTGAATAACCCGCGGTGATCGCGCGTGGCGCCAGTGAATGAACCCCGCTTGTGCCCGAACAACTCCGACTCCAGCAACTCCGACGGGATAGAAGTGCAGTTCACCGCTACGAACCGGCCCGCCGCGCGCGGGCTGGCGCGGTGGATCGCGCGCGCCAACAATTCCTTGCCGGTGCCGCTTTCGCCCTGGATAAACACGCTCGCATCCGAACGCGCCACCAGCCGCGCCTGGCGCAGCAAGTCCTCCATGAGGGGGCTGCGGGTAATGATGCCCCGGCGCAACTGCTGTTCCTCTTCATCCGCGCCGTCGCCGCCGTTCTCCACTTCCCCCGCGAGGTGCAGCGCCTTCTCTACCTGCGCCAGCAGCTCTTGACTGTCAAACGGCTTGGTAAGAAAACCGAATACCCCGCGTCTGGTCGCGGCCACGGCCTCCGGAATAGAGCCGTGGGCGGTTAGAATGATCACCGGCAGCGTCGGATACTGTCGGTGCACGGCGTCGAATAGCGCCAGGCCGTCCATGCCATCCATGCGCAGATCGGTGATGATGACGTGCGGCTGGAATACTTGCAGGCGTGCCAGCCCTTCGCTGCCGCTTGTCGCGGTTTGGACGTCAAGGCCGGCAGACTTGAGACGCAAGGAAAGTAAGTGAAGCAGGCTCTCGTCATCGTCGACGAGCAGAATTCGGCGCATCGTCTGGTCCATAGGATTAATTCTCTTCAAAACTGTTCGGATTCAGTTCGCCGGCCCGTTACACCTGCGGAGCCGGCGGTCAAAAGTCCCCGCAAATCACATCGATTGTGGCCTGTCATGCGGATGCCTTGCGCAGATCCAGCGGCAGATCGATAATGAAACAGGTTCCCGTGCCGCCATCTGCGGGTTGCGCCCGCACCGTGCCGCGGTGCGCCTGCACGTACTCGCGCACGATGGCGAGACCGATGCCAGTCCCCGAGCGTCTACCGCCATGCGCGGCCCGGCCCTGGTAGAAGACCTCGAATATCTTTTCGCGTTCGCTCGGGTCGATCCCCGGGCCCTGATCGCTGACCGTCAGCCGAGCCTGCGATTTCTTGCTGCTCAAATGTATGTCCACTACACCGCCGATTGGCGAGTATTTGATGGCATTCGACAGGAGATTATCGATTACATTCTTAAGCATGTCTTCGTTACCCCACAGCCGCACCTTGCTTAGACGCTTCTCCACGCGCAGCCGTCTTGCGCGCAGGGTGATCTGGTGCTCCAGTAGCACGTGCTCCACTAGTGAGTGCAAATAGATCGGTCTCGGATTCAGCGCAAAGTACTGGCCTTCGATGCGGTTGTAATTGAGTAGATTCTCGATTTGACTCTGCAGTGTTCTGCCACTGACCTGCAGGAGGCGGACGATCTCGCGCTGCTCGTCGTTGAGTTGGCCCACCACCTCATCGATCAATAGTCCGCTGCCTTCACGCAAG
>JAPSGG010000406.1 GCA_031177845.1 Chromatiales bacterium | reverse complement strand
GCCAAGCCCTTCGCGAGATGCTGCGGGTCCTGGCTCCTGGAGGACGCTTGGCCGTTGCGGTCTGGGACTCACTTGACAACATCCCTGCGTACGCGTCCGAGGTGGCGCTTCTGGAGCGAATGGCGGGTCGGCAAGCGGCCGATGCCCTACGTGCGCCATTCGTGCTCGGCAATCGGAAAGATTTGGCCACACTGTTTTCGGAATCCGGGGTGGCCTCAACCGGAATCACCACCCATCACGGGACGGCACAGTTCCCCAGCATTCGGATCATGGTCGAAGCCGAACTGAGGGGCTGGTTGCCGGTGATGGGAGTCATCCTGACCGAGGACCAGATTGGCCGCATACTCCAGGAAGCTGAGCGGGCTCTCAGTTCCTACGCTACCGCCGATGGACGAGCTGCGTTCCATTCGTCGGCTCATCTCGTCACCGCGAAGAAGCCTTCGCATGTTGCGAAGTGCGCCGTCTAACAACAGCATGCAGCGGACGCGCTACGCGCCGCTGTTGCTGAGCGTTAGGCCGCCTCGTTGCGAGCCATTCCACCCGATTTTCCGAGTCGGACGTTGTTAAACTTAACTTCGGAGGTCGCTATCTATATGTTACCTGAGGAGTCCAAGGCAGTTATTCGTCGTTTCGTGGTCGAGGCATTCGAACAGTTCAACGCCGCGGCCTCGCGCGCTGACAGGGTGGCAGGCATGCGAGCGGCGGCGCGCTCGCCCACGACCGCGTATTCGGCGCTTGCCCCGCCTGGGTGCGTGTCGAGCATCGCGAAGATGTGAGCGCCGCGCTGGAAACGGGTGACCTGCGCGCCCACCTGGATCACCTCGCCCGCCAGATCGAGCCCTGGGATGAACGGAAAGCGCACCGGCATCAGCCAGCGATACCGGCCGCTGTACAGCTTCCAATCGACCGGATTTACGGACGAGGCCAACACCCGGACGAGGAGCTGCGACGGCGCCGGGCGTGGCACTGGGACCTCGACCTGCGTAAGCTGATCAGGGCCACCGTATCCCCGGCATCGAATAGCTTTCATAGCGGTCACATATTGGGCGAGACGCGCTGGGTTCGCGCCGCGCCAGAGCGATCCGCGCGCGTGACATGTCGTAAGGATTAATCTCCGGCACCACTGTTTATCCCCTAATATACGTCGCCTTGACTGAAGCAAAAAGTAATCTATAAGAAGATTATCACTTGTCTTCCCTTTGGCAGGGCCGTGACGAATGGCCGCCACGTCCGTTTACTGCAAGGCGCCCACGCTATCTCCACGCAGTTGTCACCAAAGAGTGCCCCTTGCACGTCCTGCTCGCAGGCAGTCAGCCATTGAAGATGGGGCGATGAAAGAACTCGGTCGCAGAGGCTGCTCGAGCGCAAGAACATCGATGTGCTGTTGGCTGGAATAGGCGACCGAGGTGCTACTAGATTAAACACCGGAGGCAATGAAATGAATGACGCGACGATCTATGCCATGACAACACCTTGTGTTGTCCGCCAGGGCGATGTGCTGATTATTCCCATTACTAAGGCTGTAGAGGACGCCGACATCGACGATCTCATCGAGGAGCCTGACCGCAAACGCG
>JAPSGG010000240.1 GCA_031177845.1 Chromatiales bacterium | reverse complement strand
AGACGCTCAGTCAGCCGGGCGAGAAAGCCCGGGAGTACCTCGAGCATCGCCCATGGCCGGTTGTACCTCCAGCGGGCATCGTGCAACAGGATGATCTCGCCAGCCCGTGTCCGCGCGATCCGTCTGGCGATTGCCGCCGCGCGCCCGAAGGGCCCCCAGTCCTTGCCGCTGAGGCTCCATAGCACAACTTGCTGGTCCATCTCTTGGGCCGCTTCGAGCATGCAGCGCCGCAGCCGTCCGAAAGGCGGGCGGAAGTAGCGGGGGCGCTGCCCGGTGATTTCCTCAAGCGCACGCGTGACGCTCGCGACCTCTTCGCGTGCGGTGCACGCGCGTATTCGCCAGGGGTGGAGATGGCCCCAGGTATGGTTGGCGACCTCATGCCCCTCTTTGAGCATGCGCCTGACCAACGGCGCATGGCGCACTGCCGCCATGCCGACTACATAGAACGTCGCGCGCGCGCCGGCTGCTGCCAGGATGTCCAACACACGGGGGGTGTACTCGGGATCCGGCCCATCGTCGAAGGTGAGGCACGCCTGCTGAATGCCGCTCGGGAGGCGGCGTAGAACATGAGCATCTGCCGGCATCTGTCAGTAGACCTCTTGCGCAACAGTCCGTTCGCGGTGCTCGGGCGGTGCTGGCGGCGCATACCGGGCGAGTAGCTGTCGGCGCGTAAGCCAGTATACATGCGGTTTCAGACTGCGGTGCTGGCGCGCGGCAGACTCCGGATAAAACGCATACAGCATCAGGCGGAAGTGCAGTTTCAGCCAGCGCGCGTGCAGGCCCGCAGGCAAGGTCTCGACCTCAAATCCGAGATGTCGGCCGTGCGGCGGCAGCCAGGTGACGCCGCGGAAACTTGCCAGATCCTCGAGCACCGGCTCCGTCTGCACGCGTTCGGCAAGTAGCGCGAGAGAGGCTCGCAGCAGTCGCATGAAGACGAAACCGCGATGCCTCTGACTGCCGGGCTGCTTTTCGATCGCCGCGAGGCGGAGATTGTCGAAATGCAGGATACCGACCGGGTCGCCTGGATTGATGCGGGTGCGGTCCGCTAGCACCTTGCCCGGCCCGCGGTAACGGCCGCGCCCCAGATAGATCAACTCGCCGACCGCGCGGAGTCCAAAGAGGCGGCGATAGATCCGCTCCTGTATCAGGCACCCGCCGTGCACCAATCGCCAGGGCAGGCGTGCGATCAGTGCTCTCGCATCGCCCATCGCGCGCCGCCCTTGTTCCGGTGTGCGGCTTGTGCCACGGCCAGTGCGGCAATGCGCCGGGCGCCGTCCCGGCAACCCAGCTCCAGGGCGCGGGTTTGCACGCGCTCAAGCTCGCGCGGCGAGGACAACAACTCATACAGTGCATCGAACAGCCGCTCCAGCGGCACCTGCCGGCCCGCACCGTGCTGTTCAAGAAAACGCAGGTTGAATCCCTCCTGACCGCCGAGCGACGTGGTCGCGATGAGCGGGCGTCCGCAGGCCAGCGCCTCCGCGACTGACAGTCCGCCTGGCTTGCCTATAACCACGTCGGCCGCGCGTAGCAGCACCGGCATCTGATCGGACCATTCGATCAGGCGCAGGCGCCGAGGGAAGCGCCGGGCCAAATCCTTGAGCATACTTACGTCTTCGTTGTCCGCCCGGCCGGTCGTGACCAGCACCTGGCAATCCAGCGCGCATTCCATGAGGCCTTTCACCGCCTCGCTGACCCCAATGCCAAACCAGCCGCCCGTCACCAGCACGAGGCGTCCGCCGGGCTCCAGTCCCAGCTGTCGGCGCGCTTCCGGCTGGGAGGGGGGATTGCTGAATTCAGGCATCAAGGGGATGCCGGTCTGGTGGATTCGCTTACGCGGCACGCCGCGTGCTCGCAGGCTTTCGGCTACCGAATCGGCGGCGACGCAATAGGCGCCAGCCAGGCCGAACTGCACCCAGAACTCATGCACGCCGTAATCGGTCAGCACCGCGAGGGTGGGAACGTCGCGGAAATCACCGCGCCGCTTGACCACGTTCATCAGCGCGGAGAGATACACCTGAGTAGCGATGATGACATCCGGCCCGAAGCGCGCCAGCTCCAACTTGAGCCGGCGCAGCAGTAATGCGCGGATCCACATCAACACGCCGGTGCGGATGAGCCGGTCCGGCTTCGGCGAGGAGCGGCCGGTGAGCATGTCGAGCAGCATGACCAGCAAGGCTTGATCCATGTTGCTGGTGCGCGGCGCGAGCCAGCCCGGATTGGGTGGGAACCAGCGGCGGCAGATCCGGTCGAGCACCTCGGCGAAAGAGGGCGGTAGAGGCTCCTTGCCGAGCAGCTGATGCCAAGTATGGCTGTGATACAACTGCTCGTAGACATCCGGGTCCTCGGTGGCGATCTGCAGGTATCCATCCTTGAGCGCATCGGCCACCTTCGAGTCCATCAGCGACCACAGATCTAGCCGGTGGGTGACTGCCTGCGGGTCGCTGCACGCGATAGCCGTTTCGACGGCCTCGGCCGCGCGCGTATGGCCATTGCCTAGCTGGGACGTCAGTACCAGCGCGCGCATGGGAGGTCTATCTACTTGTGATTTGAGGCCGGCGGTTTTTCTCATTAGTGTCGTCGGTAGCTCATGATGGGTCTTAGCAAACCATAAGCAAGCGCCGTTCCAAGCGCGGTGCTCGCAGCCGCTGGTGGGCATGAGCGCCGCAACGCCAGATCTGCGTGACGTACGGCTGGTCCCGGGCTGCGACGAATACGGCGTAGCCGGGCTGCGCACCTCGAGCGCGGAATATGCCTCATGCGCCGGCGCCTGTCCAGCGAGCCCAGCTCCGACAATCGGGCTGCGCATCGCGCGGCCGCTGGCGCGATATTTGCCCCTTTGGGTATCTTATCGCCTCCATCTTTAGGCGTGGGCATGATCCGCTGAGCCTGTTTCACGGTGATGAATCACCGCGCATCCGGCCCGAGCGCGCGAGAATCTCGAAAAGGAGCTATATGACGACGCATCTTACCAAGGAGCAACTGAACGAACTTGAAAGAACCCTGCGAAGCCGGCATGCGCAACTTCAGGACGAAGTGCACACCGCACTGATGGAATCTGGCAATCAGGAGCTACAGGATATCGCCGGACGCGTGCGCGATTCCGGCGAGGAGTCGCTGGCGACGCTGATCGCGGACCTGAACCTCACCCGTATCAACCAGCTATCAAACGAGGCCCGCGCCGTCGAGCGGGCGCTGGCCAAAATCGACTCGGGAGGTTACGGCATCTGTAATCGCTGCGGACAGCCGATCGGCTACGAGCGCCTCAAGGCTCAGCCGACCGCAGTGCTCTGTGTGGAAGATCAACGCAAGCAGGAGCAGGAATTCGGCTCGGGCCGCTCGTCGTCGCTCTAGAGCTCATTCCGAAACCTGTGCCAAATCCTCCCACGCCCCCTTGTAAAGGGGGCTGCCGACGGTGATGTACAGTGGCCGTGCAGGCCGGTGTCCGGCGTGCGGTTGTCGTGCTGAAGCGCGCCGGGAAGATCGTCAATGATCCGCTGGAGCTTGCCCGGTCCGCCGTCGGACTTGATCTGGGCTTTGTAGATTTCTTTGGTCATTTGTGCCCCGAGCTAGCCGCATGGATCGGATTCTAACGGCCGCGTTATCCGCTTGTAGACCTTACATGTCCTATGTAACAGTTACACGCTTCGGGCGCCGGATTGGCCGCGCGTTCGATTCTGGTCCGTCATCCAAGCCGTGGATCTCATCACGATCGCCCAAGCGCTCAAGTCCGACCTGGCCGCGCTGCGCGTCGCGCGGCCCGTGACGCACGTCTACAATCCGCTCGACTACGTCTGGGCCAACTACAAGACCTATCTGGAACGCTTCGGCGCGCGGCCGCGCGAGGTGGTGTTAATCGGCATGAATCCAGGTCCCTGGGGCATGATGCAGACGGGCATTCCATTTGGAGACGTAGGGATGGTGCGCGATTGGATGGGTATCGTTGGCGAAGTCGATACGCCGGCAGGGCAGCACCCCAAACGGCCTATCCTGGGCTTCA
>JAPSGG010000239.1 GCA_031177845.1 Chromatiales bacterium | reverse complement strand
CAGCCACTGGAAGGCCAGGCTCATCGCACCATTCACGAAGCCTCTTTACCGTAGAACTCTGCGAAGGTGCGCCGGGGTCTTGATTTTTCAGACCGCGCATGACCTCCGTTACTTCGTCAGTCAGGGGCTGGTCGACCCCTCTGAGGCGGTCGTGATCCCAGGCGCGGGCATAAATCCGACGGAATTCAGGTACACCCCATATCCGGACAATTCAACACTTGTATTATTGGTCGCACGGATGCTACGGACTAAGGGACTTCGTGAGTTTGCCGAGGCGGCACGGATAGTCACGAACAATGGAGTTCCGGCACGTTTCGTGATCGTCGGACCCTTAGATACCGAACATTCACTAGGCCTTTCGGTGGACGAGCTTCGCGCTCTAGAGAGCAGCTTCCCAGTCGAATGGTGGGGACCCAGGGACGATGTCGCGGCGCTTATGAGGGAAGCAGCAGTGATCGTGTTGCCGACCACCCACCCTGAGGGAGTTCCGAAGGCGCTTATCGAGGCCGCTGCCATCGGCAGGCCGATCGTTGCGACAAATGCTCCCGGCTGCCGCTATATTGTGCGCCACAAAGAAAATGGATACCTTGTTGAGAGCGGTTCGTCGTCCGACATCGCTCGCCATGTGGCAGCCCTACTTCAGGATAAGGTGCTAGCCCGGCAATTCGGTGCCGCCGGAGCCAGGTTCGTGGCGGAGAATTGTACCGATCACATTATCATCGATAAGACGCTCGAAGCTTATAGCCGAGCGGCATTTCTTGCTGGGCAGCAGGGCGATGACCAGTGAGAGCAACTCGCTTCAGCCGTAAACCGCTCGGCATGAGCCCGCAGATGCCACTCCAGAATCCTCTACGGGCTCACCTCTGCGGACTGATGGACCGCAGCGACCTTTCTGGTCCCGACCTCCCCGCTACACTTGGCTCCCTGCTCAAACTCCTCTATTTGTTCGGATCATTGATGACACCTTGCACTACATACTCCCAAGCCACAATGCCGCCAACTTTGTGGAACCACTGAACTCCAAGGTGGATTCTTCCCGTGCCGAAAGTAGACTATGGTGCTCCGGGCTTTTACCCGAGAATTCGGGCATAGGCGTATTTCAGCGAAATGTCTATCCGCGACTTGCCCAACGCGAAACGTGGCAGCTGACCCACGGCCCTCCACGCTCACACGGCGTCGGCGCCCTCAAAGGCATCGCTCGACTGCATAGCGCGGTGTCTTTGCTCGCACAATTTACGGCGTCGGTCGGAAAAGGCAATGACGTGGCACTCATGACTGCGCCGCCAAGGCCGCTTGTAATGGGGGTGCCGTACGTCTTGGTTGTATATGACTTGCGGTGGGCGACCACCCGCAGCCGCGTAGCCGCTGCCTACAGGGACGCTGAGCTGCGTCTGGCCGTCGCAGGTGCCTCCACCGTTGCCGTAATCAGCCAACACACTGGCCGGCAGCTCGAACGTCTAATACCGGATTGCGGCGGCCGTATACGGGTGATTCCTCTTGGACCTGGCCATATCAATGGCACTCGCGATGCCTCCGGCGTCCCTGGGCGGGTGATCCTTCTCGGCGGAGCTCCCCATAAGCGCAACGATATCGCAGCTATGGCTTTGGCCATCGGCCGACCGCCGTGGGCGAAGACCTTTATGGGGGTCGGGATAGGTGATGAAGCTAAGAAAGAGCTGGAACGCGCTTTTGGGAAAGAGAGCTGTACGTGGGCAGACGTGCTGAGTTCGCAAAAACTAGCATCCTGGTATGAAACGGCAGAGACCTATATTGGCCTTTCTACCAGCGAGGGGTTTGGTCTACCATATCTTGAAGCGCTCGCTAGCGGCTGCCACGTAATTGCCATAGATCAGCCGTTAACTCGTGAGGTCTTGGGCGACGCAGCGATCCTCCTCCGCGATGGGACTACCCAAGATATCGCTCGTCAACTGTCCAGTATAGCGGTCAGTGACCATAGTGCAGCTGCTCGCCACGACAAACTGCTCTTCTATCAGTGGGAGAACACCGTGTGCCAACTCGATATGCTGCTCCAAGCGGCAATCCGTGACCGTTAAGCTGCCATGTCAATCTTGCCGTACCCTCGCAGCATGTCAACCCCGCGATCCAGAGAGAGGAAGTGGATTAAAGCGCTCTGGCTGGATGTGACGTAGTCTTCCATCTTGCGGCACAGCCGGGCGTTCGTGCGTCGTGGTCCGACGGATTCCATGATTACGTGGCCTGCAATGTAGTCGCGACGCAACGGCTGCTCGAAGCGTGCCGTGAACTCCCAGTCTCCCGCGTAGTCGTTGTTTCCAGTTCATCGGTATACGGAAATGCGTCCGCCTACCCTACGAAGGAATCAAGCTTACTCCGGCCCCACAGTCCTTATGGTGTTACGATGCTAGCCGTGGAGGGGTTGGTTGGAGCCTACGCCGCCAACCTTGCGGTCCGGGCGGTCCGTTTGCGATATTTCACCGTTTACGGCCCCCGCCAAAGGTTGGACATGCTCATACATCGTCTTATCGAACACTGTAGAACGTGCGCCCCGACAAGGCTTTTCGGCCGGGGAGACCAGATCCGAGACTTTACTTACGTACAGGACGCGGTGGGCGCGACGATTCGTGCCGCGTCTCAGAGCGTGTTTCCGGGCAGCGCTATCAACGTCGCCGGTGGGTCGTCGGCCACGCTCCATGAGGTAATAGAGCATGTCGAAGCCGCAGTAGGGTGCCCGCTGAGAGCAACAGGGCCCGCTGGCTTGCCTCGCTCTCTTCGGCTGGGTAGGCGAGGATAGATGGCGCTTATGGACAAACATCGCGCGATGGCTCTCCTCCGATGCCCTGGCTGTCGTGGGCACCTAGACCGCCAGAGCCATAATCTGACCTGTCAAGAATGCGCTATGACTTTCGGATCAATCGGTCGGTGGCCCGTAATGGTCCGTTTTGAAGATAGCGTCATCAAAGAGGAAGACTTGTTCGCCGAGACGGGGCGTAGTTCCGTCGAGCGGCGGTTGGCAGGCGCTGGATGGGGCAGGGCCTTGCTGCGACGACTCAAGGGCCGAAGCTTGGCGGCAAGCCGCGCCGCAGCTCGCTTTGCGCAACTCCTGCCCGCTGCGCCCACTGTAGTCGTAATCGGTGGTGGCGTGAACGCGCACGGAATGGAAACGCTGTACCTAGACGATGAGATACAGGTGTTTGGGTTCGACCTATTTTGCAGCGAGCTGACGCACTGTATCGCGGACGGCCATTACATTCCCCTAGAGGACGCCAGTGTTGACGGCATAGTCATCCAAGCGGTGCTTGAACACGTCCTCGATCCTAGTCAGGTCGTCGGGGAGATCCATCGCGTGCTGAAGGCGGATGGGGTTGTCTACGCTGAGACGGCCTTTATGCAGCAGGTGCATGAGGGTCCCTACGACTTCTGCCGCTTTACTGCGAGCGGCCACCGGTGGCTGTTCCGGCAATTCGAAGAGATCGACGCCGGCGTAGCAGCCGGCGCAGGTACCCAGGCGGCTTGGACCGCCGACTACCTCATGCGCGCTGTGTGCAGCTCCCGTCGAGCTGGAGCTGCCGCAGCAGTTGCTGCGCTCCCCGTTCGCTGGTTGGATCGGATCGTTTCAGGGCCCTACGTCGTCGATACCGCTTCCGCCGTGTACTTCCTTGGCCGACGGTCTGAGGTAGGACTGTCACCAAACGAGATGGGCGACTATTACGGCGGAGCGCAGCGATAGCCGCACGATGGTATGCCGCGACTGGCCGAGCGTTGGCCCATGGCTAACCTCTCTTATAGCCGCGCCCTGCCGCCTTTGATGGAATTCCGCCGGGGGCTCGAGCCCGACAAGCGCAAATCGGGTTCCGTCAGAGCACGGCTCGGCAATGGCTGCGCTGCCTCGGTCCGCGCATTCGAATGGCAAGCAAAGAGGTCCCCTCAGGCCCCTCCCCTGCCGTGCCGTCTGCGTCTTGCGCGCCTAGTAAGGACCAGCGACTTTTGAGTAGCGAAGCCCGAACGACGTCCGAGGTATT
>JAPSGG010000238.1 GCA_031177845.1 Chromatiales bacterium | reverse complement strand
AGCCGTTGCGATGCGCATCTAGGCCATGTCTTTGAGGACGGGCCCGCGCCTACTCACCAGCGTTACTGCATCAATTCGGTGGCGCTGGAGTTGGAGCCAGCCAAGGGAGACAGAAAGGACTAGCTTAGTGCGCTGGGTACAAAGCGCCGCGCCCTTTAACATATCTACACGGGTTGTATTCGCTCGATCCGGTGTACTCGAGGGATCCGATCTGGAGACCAGGTTTCTATCGCCCAGCGCCACAAGTCTCCAAGTCCCGCCGCCTGGAGCGAAGATGGCGGGCCATGGTTCAGAAATCTCAGCGCGGCCGCCAGATAAGGCCTTGGATCAGTCAATGATATGGCCTTGGCATGGGTCTGCTTGCTGAGCTTCTGACCGCTCTCATTTACCGCCACGGGCAGATGCAGGTAGTTGGGTGTCGGTAATCCCAGCAATCGTTGCAGATAAATTTGCCTGGGGGTCGAATCCAGCAGATCGGCGCCGCGAACCACCTGCGTGATGCCCTGCGCGGCGTCATCCATGACCACCGCCAGGTGATAGGCGATTTGACCATCCGCGCGGCGGATGACGAAATCCCCGGTTTCGGATTCGAGTCGCTGACTAAAATGGCCCAGGTGGGCATCGTCGAAGCCGATCGCCCCGTCATGAGTGGCCACGCGCAGGCTGCGCCCGCGCCCATCGCACAGCTTGCGGGCGCGGCATGTGCCTGGATACACTGGTCCGAAGGTGCCGATCCTGCCTTGCGCCTCTATCTGTGTGCGCGTGCAGCCGCAATAGTAGACATGACCACCAGTCAATAGACGACTCAGCGCATCGTGATAGATGGGCGTCCGGCGACTCTGATACACCACTTCGCGGTCCCACTGGAATCCATAGGCATCCAATGTGCGCAGGATATGGGCAGCGGCGCCCGGCTGCTCACGCGGTAGATCTAGATCTTCGATCCGCACTAGCCATAAGCCCCGTTTGCTGCGGGCCTGCAGGTAACTGCCCGTCGCCGCGATCAGCGAACCGAAGTGGAGGGGGCCGGTTGGAGAAGGCGCGAAGCGCCCGATATAGCGACGCGCGGTGCCAGTGGCGTCCGACATGGATAATCCGCGCCGAAATCAATTGCGGTTGCGTGTGGGTGGACCGATGCCCGCATGATCGCGCCGCAGTCGATCATGCGCTCAGTTGTTTCTCTTTGATCTCCTGCAAGGTCTTGCAGTCGATGCACAGGGTGGCTGTGGGCCTCGCTTCCAGGCGACGGATGCCGATCTCGACGCCGCAGGCCTCGCAGTAGCCATACTCATCGTTTTCAATGAGGTTCAACGATTCGTCGATCTTCTTGATCAGCTTGCGTTCCCGATCGCGAGTGCGCAGCTCCAGGCTGAATTCCTCTTCCTGGGTTGCGCGGTCCGCTGGGTCGGCAAAGTTGGCGGCGTCGCTCTTCATGTGATCCACCGTGCGATCCACTTCTTCCATGAGCTCCCGCTTCCAGGCAAGCAGTATCTCGCGGAAGTGCTGATGCTGAGCCTCGCTCATGTACTCCTCGCCCTTCTTGGGCTTGTAGGGCTTGAAACCGCTCACAGGCAATGTCGATAACGCTGCGGTCTTGTTTGCAACGGTTTTCTTCAAGGCCATCTTGTTTTATCTCCATGGTATGAAGTCGGCCTTGATAGCAAATATTCGACCCACGCGCAAGGCGCATCCCGACGTGCGCGTTGTCCCGACCGGTAAGGATCATTTGACCTTATCACCATTCAGATCGGGGCCTACCCGTGCCGTGATTTGGGCCTGCAAACGGCCCCGTGCCAGCCGGATGTTGACGGCCTCCCCGGCCATAACGTCTGCGCTGTCGCGCAGCAGCAGTTGATCGGCGGCGCGCGTGACAACCGCGAAGCCGCGCTCAAGCGTCGCCTGTGGGCTTAAGGTAATGAGGCTGCGCGCAATTAATTCGAGCCGGTGACGGTGCGTCTCTGTATCCCGCCGCATTACGGCGTACAAGCGGTGCGCAAGTCCTTCTTGGCGTGCCGCTATCCGCACTAGATGCACTCGCGGCGAACATCGTTGCACGCGGGCATCCAGCGCGCCTATCCGCTCGGCGCACGCCTTCAGCCTGTACCGCGCCGTCGACCGCAGGCGTTGCTCCAATTCATCCACACGCTGAATCTGGCGCTGCAAGCGCTGGCGGGGATGCTGCAAATGAAGGCGTGTTTGTATCCAATCGAGTGTTTGACCGCAGCTTGCGCAACGCCTCCGTAGACAGAGACTAAGCCGCTGTTCTAGTTGGGCCACACGCGAAAGCAGTTCGGATCTTTCGGGAGAGACCATTTCAGCTGCCGCAGTAGGCGTTGCGGCGCGGTGATCGGCGGCGAAGTCGGCGATGGTAAAATCGACCTCGTGTCCTACGCCGCTCACAATAGGAACCCCGCAGGCGGCAATGGCACGCGCTACAGTCTCGCTATTGAAGGCCAAGAGGTCTTCCAGCGAACCGCCGCCGCGGGCGAGGATCAACACATCACAGTCCTGGCGCCGGCTGGCCAGCGCCAGCGCCTGGGCGATGGCCGGAGCAGCCGCCTCACCCTGCACCGGTACCGGGTAGATGGCGACCGGCAGGGCCGGAAAACGTCGGCGCAAGGCAGTCAAGATGTCGCGTATGGCTGCCCCGGCCGGGGAGGTTATGATGCCCACTCTGCGCGGAAATTTGGGCAAAACTCGCTTGCGCGCGGTATCGAATAAGCCTTCGGCTGCGAGGCGTTGCTTCAATTCCTCAAACGCGCGCTGTAATGCGCCGAAACCGAACTCTTCCATGTGTTCAACTGTTAGTTGAAATTCTCCGCGCGGCTCGTATAGCCCTACCCGTGCGCGGACGATCACCTGCATGCCGTTGCGCGGCTTGAATCGTAGGTACAGGTTCTGGTTTTTGAACATGGCGCAGCGCACGGCCGATACGTCATCCTTGAGCGTGAAGTAGAGGTGGCCGGATGCCGGCGTGGCCAAGTTGGATAGCTCCCCTTCGACCCACAGCAGCGGAAAACTGATGCTCAGCAACAATCGCGCCTCACGGTTCAGACGGGAAACGCTGTAGATCTCGCGCTGAACGGGAATCGGGTCGAGCGGGGCAGACATTCGGCTATGCTAGGCGCTGATCCATCCGGAATTCAATCCGCGCGGAAAAGGGGGCTTGGTCGCGACAGCACTCGTGTCGTGGATTGAGGCGTCGGAGGCCACCGAACGATACCGGGCTTCTACATCCGGTTTACCGCATTAAGGTCAAACCCTATAATGACGTATGCTCCTCGTCGAGAACCCTAATGCGCATCATCACTCAAGAAGCTTTGACGTTCGATGATGTCCTGCTGGTGCCGGCGCACTCCACCGTGCTGCCAAGGGAGGCCGCTCTCACCACGCGCCTCACGCGCGAGATTAGGCTGAACATCCCCCTCCTGTCTGCCGCGATGGACACGGTCACCGAAGGCCGGCTGGCCATCGCGATGGCGCAGGAAGGAGGCCTGGGCGTCATCCACAAAAACATGAGTATAGAGCAGCAGGCGCGGCAAGTCCGCATGGTCAAGAAGTACGAGAGCGGCGTGATCAAAGAGCCAATCACCGTCTCACCGAACTTGAGTATCCGCGAGGTGCTGAGCATCACGCGCGCCAACAATATCTCCGGCGTGCCGGTAGTCGAGGGGGAATCGCTGGTTGGAATCGTGACCGCCCGCGACCTTCGTTTCGAAACCCGTCTGGATGCGCCCGTATCGACGATTATGACGCCTCAGGAACGGCTGGTGACAGTACGCGAGGGTGCGGATAGGGACGAGGTCAAGCGACTGTTGCATAAGCATCGTATCGAGAAGATTTTAGTGGTCAACGATGGCTTCCAGTTGCGCGGCATGATTACGGTCAAGGATATCCAGAAATCGACCGACTATCCGAATGCCTGCAAGGATGAGCAAGGCCGTCTGCGGGTTGGTGCGGCGCCGAGGACCGCGTTGCCGCCCTGGTCACGGCGGGAGTC
>JAPSGG010000030.1 GCA_031177845.1 Chromatiales bacterium | reverse complement strand
AAAATCTCTGCTGAATACGCCTGGCGCCGAGTTTATCGGCGAGATAGGAGAAGGCGAAAAGGGCGAATTCATAGGCAATGCCTACGCCCTGCTGTTTCCCATCGACTGGACCGAGCCCTTCGGCATGGTAATGATTGAGGCACTGGCCTGCGGCACACCTATCGTCGCCTATCGGCACGGCTCTGTACCTGAGGTCATCGCGCACGGGGAAACCGGCTTTGTCGTTGATAACATCGATGACGCGGTGAGGGCCGTGGAACAGGTTTCGAACTTAAAGCGTGAATCCTGACGCCGGGCGTTCGAGCAACGATTTGCCGCCTCGCGCATGGCTGCTGACTATTTGAGCGCCTATGAAAAGATTGTGGCCGAACATTAATACGCCGTGTTAGGTGAAACAGGGGACGGGCCATAAGGAAGAGGGGCTAATCAGATGCCCTGTCGACTCATGTGCCTATCCTCTTCCTTGCCCTATCCCCGATTCCCGTAGATACCCCAGTACCGCATACGGGGTAGACTTTTAACCCGGCCTGCGTAGGCCTGTTTCACCATGATCGGCCCTTTGGTGCAACACCGATGACGATTCTTGCGCACTGTGTGTGCTGGCAGGCGGCGACCTGTAGTCTCCTGCTGTACTGGGGCGTACAAGTGACGGGCTACGCGACGCCTCTGGCTGATCTGCCCGCTGAGGGTGTACTTGCGGGGCAGACGGTTGACACAATGGTCGATTCGGAGGTCGCACGGTATTATTTGGAAGATTATCTGGTGGGCAAGCAGGTAGCCCCGCAGACGGATGCCCGCATCCGTGCCATAGAGCGGCGAACAAGGGATGCGGAGTTCACTCGCGAGGCGCTGCGCAACATCTCGCAGCGCTTTTCGGTCGATTTCGCGACCCTACTATTTGCGCGGCAGCTATTGCGGCAGGAAAGCAACCGGCGCATGTACCGCGCCTTCCGAGATGAAACCAAGCGGCTGCTCACCAGAGTGAAGGCCAGCCGACAGCTGCCCAAGGTGGACAATCCCGCGTATACCCTGATGTTCGCGCCGGGCTGGCTGTATGAGACCGTGGACTCCGGCGCGGACTTCGCGCGCCAGCGGGAAACGCTGTCGGAGATGGGATATACCACGCGCTTGATCAGGGTAAACGAGCAAGGCAGCGTGGACGAGAACGCCGCCTACATTGCCGATGAGATCAGGCGATCTAGCATTAGAAGCGAGGAGATCATCCTGGTGAGCGTCAGCAAGGGCGGTCCAGAGGCGGCTTACGCGCTGGGCCATCTGCTCGCCCCTGGGGAGACCCGCCGAGTCAAGGCGTGGATTAATGTCGGCGGACTGCTCCGCGGCACGCCGCTAGCGGATGCCGCGTTCGAATGGCCGAGGAGCTGGCTGGCGAAGGCCTATTACCTATTCAAGGGATGGAATCTTGCCAGCATCGAGAGCCTAATCTTCGAGAGGAGCGACCGACGCCTGCGGCAGATCCAAATTCCCGCCCACATCCTAATGATCAACTACGTGGGCGCGCCGTTGTCCGGGCAGGTCCTGCCAGGCCGCACATACGATAATTACCTCTCAATGCGGGAACTAGGCCCCAATGACGGTCTGACGCTGTTGGTCGACGAATTGGCGCTTGGTGGGATAACTCTGGTCGAACTAGGCTTGGATCATTACTTCCTTGATCCACTGATCGACTTGAAGACCGCCGCCCTAGCGCGGGTGGTTATCGATCACCTCAAGGACAAGATGGCAACCGACACTCGCTCGGTCCGCTGACAATCGCTGCGCGCGGCGCATCCCACGTCCTTTGTAGGACAGGCTTCAGCCCGCATGGCGGCTACTCCCCCGCCACCGTCATCCGCTCGATTAGAATCGACCCGCTGCGGATGTTGCCTCGCTTATCCACATCATTGCCGACTGCCTGGATGTGCCTGAACATGTCCCTTAGATTACCGGCAATGGTGATTTCTTCGACCGGATATTGAATCTCACCGCCTTTCACCCAGAATCCGGCCGCACCGCGCGAATAATCGCCGGTGACTGTATTCACGCCGTGGCCGATCAGCTCGGTTACTAGCAGGCCCGTGTCCATCGACTTCAACAAGCCTCCGAGATCATGCTCGCCCGGATCGATGATCAGGTTATGGACGCCCCCGGCGTTGCCGGTGGATTGTAATCCCAACCGGCGCGCGGAATAGCTGGAGAGCACGTAACCCTGCAACACACCGTCGGCGACTAGATCGCGGGCTTTTGTCGCCACGCCCTCGTCATCGAAGGGCGCGCTGCCCATCGCGCCTTTAATATGCGGCTGCTCATGAATATGCACGAAGCTAGGAAATACTGGCCTTCCCGCGTGATTCATCAGGAACGAGGCCTTGCGGTACAACGCCCCGCCGCTGATCGCGCCGATGAAATGTCCCAGTAGGCTGCGCGCAACGCCGGCCTCGAAGATCACAGGTGCTTGACAGGTGCCGAGCCGACGGGCTCCAAGGCGGCGCACTGTGCGCTCCGCTGCAATGCGGCCCACCATCGCGGGGCTATCGAGCAGCGTGTTGTCACGGGCTACGCTATACCAGTAATCGCGCTGCATATGGCCGTTCTGCTGGCCGATGAGGGCGCAACTCAGAGAATGGCGCGTGGCGCGGTAGGCGCCGATGAAGCCGTGGCTGTTGGCGTACACGGAAGTGCCACGCAAACGACTGACGGTGGCGCCGTCCGAGTTGGTGATCCGCTTATCCAGACCGCGCGCGGCAGCCTCACATTCGATCGCTATATCGATGGCCTGCTCTGCATCGAGCGCCCACGGGTGATCCAGGTCGAGATCCGGCCAGTCACGCGCCATGAGCTCGGCATCCGGCAGACCAGCGCATGGGTCCTCGGCCGTGTAACGCGCGATGCGGCAGGCCGCGCACACCGTCTCCTTCAAGGAAGCAGCGCGTAGGTCCGAGGTGCTGCTAGAACCCTTGCGCGTATCGAGGTAGACCGTGACGGCCACGCCCTGGTCTTTGTGATGCTCCAGCGTCTCGACGTCACCCAGCCGCGCAGTCACGGATAATCCTGAATCCACGCTGATGTCTACCTCCGCGCTGGTCGCGCCCTGGCGTTTGGCTTCCTCGAGCACCTGCACGGCCAAGCCTTTGAGGTCGTCCAACTCCAGCCGAGTGATTTGAAGTCCCAACATGGCGAGCGCTACAACCGCAGAGTGGAACATTCCCACTTGGTCCAGCTCTTATTAAGAGAGGTGGAGGGGATTTCTTGATGCCTTGTGAATGTGTTCAAGACTAGCTCCCTGTCCCTCCCACCGTCAGGCCGCCCACCTTCAATGTCGGCTGGCCCACCCCCACTGGCACGCTCTGCCCGTCTTTGCCGCAGGTGCCGACACCCTCGTCGAGCTTGAGGTCGTTGCCCACCATGGACACGCGGGTGAGCACGTCGGGCCCATTGCCGACTAAGGTCGCGCCCTTGACTGGGCGCGTGATCCTGCCCTTCTCGATCAGATAGGCTTCGGAAGCCGAAAAGACGAACTTTCCAGAGGTGATATCGACCTGACCGCCGCCGAAGTTGACGGCGTAGAAGCCCTTGTCCACCGAGGCGATGATCTCCTGTGGATCGTACTCACCGGCGAGCATGTAGGTATTGGTCATGCGAGGCATGGGCAGATGCGCGTAGGATTCGCGCCGGCCATTGCCGGTGGACTTCGTCTTCATCAGGCGCGCGTTGAGTTTGTCCTGCATGTAACCGGTAAGAATCCCATCTTCGATCAGAATGGTGCATTGGGTAGGCGTGCCTTCATCGTCGATGTTAAGTGAGCCTCGCCGCCCGGCCAGGGTGCCATCATCCACCACGGTCACGCCGGGATTCGCCACCCGTTCGCCCATGCGGCCACTGAAGGCGGAGGTGCCCTTGCGATTGAAATCTCCCTCCAGGCCATGGCCGATGGCCTCGTGCAACAGCACACCTGGCCAGCCAGGCCCCAATACCACAGTCATATAACCGGCCGGCGCGTCGACGGCCTCCAGGTTCAACAGCGCCTGGCGCGCGGCCTCGCGCGCGTAACGCAATGCGAGTCCTTCTTCGAAGAACAACTGGTAACCGGTGCGTCCGCCGCCGCCCGCGCTGCCTTGCTCTCGGCGCCCATTGGCCTCGGCGATCACGGCCACATTGAGCCGCACCAGCGGGCGCACGTCCGCCGCCAGCGTGCCATCGCTGCTGGCGACCAGCACGACCTCGTGGAGGCCCGAGAGGCTGACCATCACCTGCGTGATGCGCGGGTCCTGGCGCCGGGCCTCGGCATCGACCTGTTGCAAAAGTTCGACCTTTGCCTGCTCGCTCAAGGATTCCAGCGGGCTGTCTGGAAGATACAAGGCGTGTCCAGGCCTCCCCCCCCAAGCGGCCAACTGGCTGCTACTGGTCCCGCGCGCGATCGCACGCGCGGCGATGGAGGCATCCATCAGCGCCGGCAGCACGATATCATCCGAATAGGCGAATCCGGTCTTGTCGCCGCTCATGGCGCGCACCCCGACGCCGCGCTCGATATTGTAGCTTGCGCCCTTAACAGTGCCGTCCTCCAGCGACCAGCCCTCGTGACGGCTCAACTGAAAGTACAGATCGCCGCTATCGATGGCCGAGCCGAGCAGCGTGGACAGAACATTGCCCAGCTCGTCCTCGCCGAGGCCCGATGGCTCCAGGATATGTTGGCGCGCGATGTCGATGGCTGTCATTATAAACCCTCTTTCTCAGATCACCCGCTGGCTTGACCTGCGGTATTCGATGAGCCGGCGATGTTCGAGACACGGAAAGTTGCGGCGCGTGAACTCGAGCCGGCCGCGGTCCATTGCCGCCACCACGACGCCGGAACCGTGGCGCAGCCGGTCCAGCACGGTCCCCCAAGGATCGACGATCATGCTGTCTCCGAACGTCTCGCGGCCGTTGACGTGATAACCGCCCTGCGCCGCCGCCACCAGGTAGATCAAGTTCTCGATGGCCCGGGCCCGCACCAGGCATTCCCAGTGAGCCTTACCGGTGATGGCAGTGAAGGCCGCCGGCAGCGCCACGATCTCCGCACCGAGATCCAGCATCGCGCGGAATAATTCCGGGAAGCGCAGATCATAGCAGACCGCCAGACCAAGCCGACCGAATGGCGTGTCGGCCACCACCACCTCCGCGCCGCTGGCGATTGTCTCGGATTCGTTGTATCGCTCCTGAATGTCGACGAGATGGACGTCGAAAAGGTGTATCTTGTCGTAGCGAGCGACCTGCTCGCCGCGATCGTTGAACAACACACAGGCCGCAGAGCTCCGCTCAGGGTCAGAGCACTCCAAGGGTACCGTGCCACCGACGATCCATATTCCGTATCGGCGCGCCTGTGCCGATAAATGATCTTGGATACGCCCCTCGCCCGGGCGTTCTCGGATCTTTACCTTATCGGTTTCGGACATGCCCATGATGGCGAAGTTCTCGGGCAATACCACCAACTCGGCCCCAGCCTCCGCGGCCCTGCCGATCAGCCGCTCCGCCTCGTATAGGTTAGCCTCCACGTTAGGTCCCGATGCCATTTGGATTGCAGCCAATTTGTGCATGACGTCTTTCCGTGAGTTAAGGCTCGCTCCGTTTAGGATCGCGATTGCCTTTTTGCATTGTAGCGCGCGCATGCGCTGTCTGATTACCATTTAACCAGATAACGCCTGTTATACAAATATGCCGCGCAATAAATGAAGGGGCTAAGAAGTCAGCCCGGCGGAGGCCAGTGCCATCAGGCTATCTAAATAGCCACATAGCTTCCTAACGTGACCGCCGCTTCTGTGAGTTCGTGACTTTAGCGAATGTTGTAGGGAAATTTTTTCCGGGTCTGCGCGCCCACCGGCGCCTCGGCAAGTTCGACCGACGGATCTCCCCATGAGCCCGACACCGTGTAGGGTATGCCGGCCCCCTTGTCCATTTCGGGCTCCAGCTCGTTGAGGACCTGCTGCGCCACGAAGATGGCAGCGCCGATAGCCGGGCCTCCGAGCAACGCACCCGCCAACGGCAAGCCAGAGATGATCTGCGGGGTGACGATCATGCGCAGATCGAGATCGCGCGCGACCAAGCCGGCGCGGCCCGTAATCTCGATCTTGGCGGGGGGCCCCTGCATGACGAGATCGTCCGTGTACAGGTTGGCGTTGGCGAAGCGCAGCTTGCTCTCGATCATGTCGAAGCTGAAGCCGGTCCTGAACAAGTCTCTGAAGTCGAGCGCCAGCCGGCGGGATATGGCATCTAGATTCAACAGGCCCAGCAAGCGCCCTGCCCCTGGATCGACCTCGCGCAGCCGTCCATCCTCGACCCGCATCTGGGCGTCTCCCTTCAGGCCTTCAAGGTTAAAGCGCCAAGGCGCGCCGGGCCAGCTTAAGTACGCCTCGACGCGGGCTACGCCGTCGCGGACGCTATGAAGTAAATCCCACTGCCGCAGAAGGGCACCGAGATCCTCGCTCTTGAGTACGAGCCGAAAACTGGAACGCTGCCGCCCTTCTCCCGATACACGCCAGTTGCCTTGTGCGTGGCCTTCGAAATCACGCGCTGACAGCGACAGGATCTGCACTCGCATGCCATCCTCTAGGGGCAGCGTCTTGGCGTGCAGGCTGTTGAACTCCAATGCGTCAATGCGCAAGTTCTTGATCCTGATGAGCAAGGGGGGCAACCTACGCGGGTCGATTGCCGTGCGTTTTTGTCCCTCTCCTGTTGTCCACTCAAGGCGCTCCAGGTCGGCCACTAGTTCTAAACCGGGCCGAAAATCCTGCGGGACAAGGATGCGCCCCTGAACCTGGCGTGAGTCCACTTTGGCCAGCCAGCGCTGTGCATAGCGCCGCGCCTTGAGGCGCACGTCATCGAACGTTTGATCCGACCAGTGCAGCCGATCGACCGCGATATCGAGCTCGGCTAATGGAATGGTGCGCTCGGCCCCGTCGCCGGTCAGCAGTCCTCTACCATGCGCGGCAATCAGGGCTTGCCATGCGCTCACGGAAAGTTCGGCAAGATCGGCCTTGACGATGATGCCCTCTTCAGGCAGCACCGCCTCACCGCGACCGATGCGTAACTCGCCGCGGGCGAGCCGCAGGCCGCCCGAATCCTTACTCAACGCGAAGACGGCGGAGATGTCATCGCCGTACTGTGCCCTTATCGGGTACTGACGGCCGGCGCGGAGCGCCGTGACAAGACTAAAAGGACGCCGCTCGGAAGGCCGCTTCACCAAAGGCTGCGGGAGCCTTATGGCAACTCCTTCCAGTTCGGATGCAATGCGCAGGCCAATGGGCGCTGGTTCGGCCGTCTCGCTGGGCGCCTTGAAGGCAGGCAGGCTCACCTGCGCGTGCCAATGGGCCTCACCCTGAACCTGGTTGAGCAGCGGATGCCTGAATCTCGCAAGCAGCGCCGCGGCGGGCAGGCGCCCGCGAATGGAGATGTCGCTGCGTTTGTCCGCGCCGCGCGCGACATCGATGGTCACCTCATGGCCGCGCAGCTGGGCGGCTATGTCTTGCGCGTTGAATCCCTCGGGACCGAAAGTCAAGTCCCCGTTGATGGATTTTAACGCGATGTCCCAAGGAACCAGATCTAGCTCGGCGTCCGCTAGCTTCACGATACCGCTGACGCGCCGTTCACCCGGATGCTGCTCGGACAGCGGCAGCGCAATATCCAGATTCAAGCGGCTGTTGCCGTCAATCGCCACGTCCTTGAATGCTTTAGATCCTACCAGATTCGCTGCATGGAGATACGTCACGAGGTCCTCCACTGGACCGCGTGCCTTGGCCTCTAGGCGCAATTGCCCTTCGCGAAGATCGGGGATACGAATGGACGCGGATTCGACCGTAGTCCCCAGCACATGGGCATGCAGACTCGTCGCCACTATAGATCGATTGAGGAAGACCAACTCCGCGGCCATCTCCTCTGCGTGCGGCCAGCCGGGCCGGTAATCGAGAACGCCATTTTCAAAGTTTAAGCGGGCCTCGAATACCCCTTTAGTACCCTGGAACGGGAAATCGCGGGGGTTTCCCTTGATCATCACCTCGCCGGCGGTGAGCTGCCCGGCGACTAGCGCGCGTTCAAGCCACTCGTAAACCTTGGGTTTAATAACCTTTACCGGCAGGTAATGGACAGCGCGCGCAACGTTGCCGTCTCTTAGCGAGAACTGCGCATCGAGATGCGGGCTGTCGCCTGCGAGCCGGAAAAACACTCGACCGCGCACCTTGGCATCTGCATTGCCAGCGGCAAGCGCCGACGATTCGATGGTCAGCCGCCCGTGCTCACGCCGCCATTGCACGCGGCCCTGCAGATAGTCAACCTTCAGGATATTGGCGAACAGACGTGTATGATCGATCTCAAGCTTGCGCGTATCGAAATCCACGTCTCCACCGCCTTGGGTGAAATTAAACCTTCCATCGGCCCCGGCGATGCCTGGAAAGTCATCCGTGGCATCGATCCTGAAATCGCCAAACCGCCCACTGGCCGCATAGCGCTCGATCGTGCCCTTCTGGATTCCGGCCTCGAAACGCACGTCCGCGAGCTCACCGCGGGGCAATCGAGCCAGCAGCCGCGCGATGGGGCCATCAGTGATTCCCTGCTTTCGGGGCAGCAGTGCCTGTACGTCCTCGATGCGAGCGTAATCGAACGCACCGCTCAGGGTGGCATATTCATGGCGTTCTTCACGATACGCGATGGTGACCGTATCAGACTTCCAACTCCGGCCTGCGCGCGACAATGCCAGATCCGCGACCTGAAGCGTCCAGTCCGGCCCTTGCCGCCGCCAGCGAAATTGCGCCTGCAACTTTCTGATGCTAGGCCTGCCAGTGGCGGGCGCACCGGCCACAGTCGCGTCATCGACCTCCAGGCTGCCCGAGACGCTGACCGGTTCGCCGCCGCGCCAGACACTCCAGGCCTCCAGCGACAACCCGCCGCGAGTCAAACCCGCTCGCAGCGGCTTTGGCAGATGCTCGGCCTGGACATCCTCCGCCCTGATGTAGACCTTCCCCTCCCAACCAGCGGGTTCGGCCGGCGTGCCTTGCAGATCCGCGGCCAGTTCAAGCCTTGCCCCGAGTTGCGACGGCGGCGCGAGATCGGCCGCCAGGCGCAGCTTGTCGCTGCGGGTGTCGAGTGCGATATCGATGCCCCCGAACTGGTAGTCGACATCAAGTACCCGGTCTTCCCAGCGCACCTGACTCGAATGTAATGTCAGCGCCATGTCATGCGAAGTGCCTATCTGGGCGCGCGGGCTTGCACCCAGTCCCCGCAGGACGATCGTGCCATCGGTCTCGCGCACCACATGGATCTGGGCGCCCCTCACGTGCAAGCCCGCGAATTTAAAGTCCCCGCTCAACAACGTACCCCACCAATCCAGCGTGATGGAGGCACGATCGAAGCTGAGCGCCGCCTCGCCGCCGGCGTCCAGCACTTGGACGTTCTGCAGACGCACTCGCGGGTCAAGTCCACGCCATTCGGCCTCGATGGCACCAATGGACACGGACCGGCCGATGGATGCGCTCACCAATTCCTCGATGATCTCGCGCTGCTCGATTAGCAGCGGCGC
>JAPSGG010000237.1 GCA_031177845.1 Chromatiales bacterium | reverse complement strand
CGCGCACGGTGAAGAAATTCCCCAGCGATTTGGACATCTTTTCGTCGTCCACGCGGACGAAGCCGTTATGCATCCAGTAGTTCACGAACGGCTGCCCCGACCAGGCCTCGCTCTGTGCGATCTCATTCTCGTGGTGCGGGAATTGCAGGTCCATGCCGCCGCCGTGGATATCGAAATGCGCCCCTAGACGCTCCGTGGACATCGCTGAGCATTCGATGTGCCAGCCGGGGCGCCCAGGGCCCCAAGGTGAATCCCACGCCGGCTCGTTGGGCTTGGCCGCCTTCCACAAGACGAAATCAAGCGGATCGTTCTTGGCCTCGGCCACTTCGACACGCGCACCCGCGCGCAGCTCCTGCAGCTCTTTGCCGGAGAGCTTTCCGTAGCCTGTAAAGCGCGAGACGTTGTAGTAGACGTCACTGTTGGTGCCGACGTAGGCGTAGCCCTTGTCAATCAGGCTCTGCACCATGGCAATGATCTGCGGCATGTAGTCGGTCGCGCGTGGCTCAAAATCGGGTGCGAGGTTGCCGAGCGCCGCGGTGTCCTCGTGCATGGCGTCGATGAAGCGGGCAGTGAGCTGCTGAAATGGTTCGCCAAGTTCGTTCGCGCGCCGAATGATCTTGTCATCGATATCGGTGATGTTGCGCACGTAAGTCACCTGATATCCGCGGGCACGCAGATAGCGCAACACCACGTCGAAGGCGATCAGTACGCGCGCATGCCCAAGGTGGCAGTAGTCATACACGGTCATGCCGCACACGTACATGCGCACCTTTCCTGCCTCAATAGGGTGGAAGGGTTCTTTTCGATTGGTCAAGCTATTGTAGATGTGCAGCATGGTTCAGGATTGATCACTCGCGATCTTCAAAGCCATCTGGAGGCGCGCCCGCGCCCGCTCGATGCCAATCAGCGGAAAGATGCGCGCCATCTCCGGGCCGTGAAGGTCGCCGGTCAATGTGGCGCGCAGCGGCATGAAAAGCGACTTGCCGCCGACGGCTGCGGCCTTGCCGACCGCCTGGGCGTAGGTTTTGAAATCTGAGGCTGTTGGCGGCAGGAGCGCCAGCGCCACCTGAAAGAAATCACGGCCCGCCAAGCGTATGCTCTCGAGAGCTTCCGACGAATAGTCGATCGAATCGCGAAATAGGATACCCGCCAGCACGCAGCCTTCTCCTGGCAACTCAGTGTTATCTCTTACCGCGCGCACGAAATCTATTTGCGATCCATTGGGCACAAGATCTTCGATCCGGCCTTCGACATGACGACCGGCCATCCAGTCCCATAATGCCTCATCGGAGGCGTGCGTAACCGCCTCCTTCTGCCAATAGCGTAATTGAGCCACATCAAATCGCGCCGGGGCGCGGCTCATACGGGAAAGATCGAAGCCCTGGACCAGCGCCTCCGGCGACAGAAATTCGGTCTGCTCGTAGACATGCCCTAGCCGCGCGAGATAATTATTGATGGCCTGCGGTAAATAGCCCTCTTCGCGCAATTCGCGCAGGCTCTTCGCGCCGCGGCGCTTGGACAGCGGAGCGCCATTATCCCCGACCAGCAGCGCGATATGGCCGTATGCCGGCGCTTTGTACTCCAACGCTCTCAGCACCAGCAACTGCCGTGGCGTATTAGCAAGATGATCTTCGCCGCGCAGCACATGCGTCACGTTCATCAAGGCATCATCGAGGGCGTTGCAGAAGAAAAAGGCGGGTGTCCCATCCGATCGGCGGATGACGAAGTCGCCGATGTCGGATGTCCGATGCCGCTGGGGGCCGCGCACCAAGTCTTCGAATTCCACAAGCTCGTCTTCGGGAACCCGAAACCTCAGGGTGGGCTTCAGACCCTGATCGCGTTTGCGCTGGATTTCGCCTGCGCTCAGCTGCGCGCAGATTCCCGGATAACGTGGCGGCCGACCCGCGGCGAGTTGTGCCTTGCGAATCTGTTTCAGTTCCTGCTCGGAGCAGAAACATGGATAGGCCAGGCCGCCCTCGACTAATCCGTGATAGTAGCGCTCATAGATGTCGCCCCGCTGCGACTGCAGATAAGGGCCTTGTGGCGAGTCCGAATCCGGCCCCTCTTGCCACGCAAGGCCCAGCCAGCGCAGGTCCTCCAGCAGTGCAAACTGATATTCAGCTCGGCTTCGGCTCCGATCCGTGTCCTCGATGCGCAGCATAAAGATGCCGCCCTGCTTTTGCGCCAAAAGGGCATTGAATAGAGCCGTACGAGCGTTGCCGAGGTGCAGATATCCCGTCGGACTGGGCGCAAAGCGGGTCTTGACGGGCTTGTCCAGCATGGCATGCATGGTAAAGGAAAATCCAGGCCGACAAAAACGGTAGCCGCTTTCACGCCGCAAGACAGGCCGGTATCATACGCGGCATCGCAAACAACCCTCATCCGTCATAATGAGAAAGCTTCTTTACTGTGCGCTTTTACCCGGCGCCCTAACCATAAGTCTTGGAGTCAACGACGTGACACATGCAGAAACGCAAGTCAAGATGCAAACCAGCAAGGGTGATATCACCCTCGAACTGTACGAGGATAAAGCCCCCGAAACGGTCGAGAACTTCGTCACCTATGCGCGCAATGGGTTCTACGACGGCACTATTTTTCATCGGGTGATTCCAAGCTTCATGATTCAGGGCGGCGGATTTACGCCAGACATGGAACAGAAAGAGACGCGCGAACCGATCAAGAACGAAGCCGATAATGGCCTGGAGAACGATGTGGGTACCATCGCCATGGCGCGCACGCCCGATCCGCACTCCGCAAGCGCGCAGTTTTTCATCAATCTTCAGGACAATGATTTCCTGAATTTCAAAGATAAGACAATGCAGGGCTGGGGCTATGCCGTATTCGGTAAAGTCACCGATGGCATGGACGTGGTGAGGACCATCGCGCAAGTGCCCACTGGCAATCACGGCCCCCATCAGAATGTGCCTGAAGAGCCAGTCATCATCGAAAAGGTGAGCATCGTTGAATAGTCAACGCGCCGTCTGTGGCCGAAACCCTGTTTATCTCGGACCTGCACCTGGACGGCGCGCGGCCGCATATCATCGAGCTCTTCCTTGAATTCCTACGCGACCACGCATGTCATGCCGATGCGCTCTATATTCTCGGCGACCTGTACGAATATTGGATTGGCGACGACGACCCGGCGGAAGCACTGCAACCTACCGTCGAGGCGCTTGCGCAGCTCAGCAGCCGCGGCATAGCGACTTACTTCATTCACGGCAACCGCGACTTTCTGATCGGCCGCGAATTTGCCCGGCGTAGCGGCTGCCGGTTGCTGCCCGAGTCCGCGGTCATCGATCTCTACGGCGAGCCGACCCTGATCATGCATGGCGACACCTTGTGCACGGACGACACGGCTTATCAGGCGTTCCGCGCAAAGATTCGCAATCCGATCGTGCGGAGAATCTTGCTCTCCCTGAGCGTCAATTTGCGACGAAAGATCGCCGAGCGTCTGCGCGGGAAAAGCAAGGAGGCCACCGGCGCCAAGACGACCGAGATCATGGACGTAAACCCACAGGCCGTGGAGGAGATGATGCGAAAGCATCGCGTGTGGCGGCTGATCCACGGCCACACACATCGTCCTGCTGTACACCAGCTTGAAATCGATGGTTCGCCTGCAACTCGCATCGTACTCGGTGACTGGTATGAACAAGGCAGCGTGTTGCGCTGCACGCCGGATGGTTACCGCTTGATCAGTTTTACATGAACGACTACCACGGCCATTAGCAGCCACCTGTAGGCGCAACGTCCTCGTTACGATTACTCTCACTTCAACTCTCTCGACTCTCAATCTAGCCCGCTCCGGCCCTCATCCCATCTCTCTTCCAGACAGCCGCTAAACCTCGCAAACTCGCGGCTGTCCAGAGAAGAGAACGCTATCGTTCCCTTTTCCCCCCGGGAGAAAGGGTTCGGCGGCGGTGCCCCGCCGCATGGGCGTATAGGGGTGAGCTGCATAGGCAGCGAACGGGCAGCCAGGAGGGCCGCACTGCGCCGGCAGCGCAGCAGGGAATGCGCAAC
>JAPSGG010000236.1 GCA_031177845.1 Chromatiales bacterium | reverse complement strand
CCGCGTAAGCGGTTACACAGATGTCACACTAAGCATGGACCATGCCACCGATCGAAACGACAGTAACGGAGATTTGGTGGCGTCCTCGGACCGAAAGTGGGTACCGGCGTGTCCTCTAACTGCATCGATCGCCCCTTCAGCAATACAGTGACAAGATATATACGAATCGCTAGTCTAAGCGGATCAAGGCTTGCCTGAAAAAAGCTAGAAGGAGGTCGCACGCATGCACCCTGTAAATAGATTCAGCGCCACCGCACGAACGTCTGCATCGCGCAAATGGAGGTGGATAACGGGAGCGGCGCTGCTAGCGTCGCTGACAGCTTTGGACGGAGCTTGGGCGGCGGAATGGGATCGGACCCGCGTGGAGAAGGTTCTGGCGGGCGCAAGTCATGGATCACCGGCGGATCTGGTCAATCAGGACCTATCCGGTCTGAACCTTGCGGGTATCGATTTCAAAGGTGCCAACATGCGCAGCATCACTCTAGAAGGAAGCAATCTGAGTAACGCCAACCTATCCGGCGCCACCCTAAGCTTATCTATCGCGCCTGGCGTTAACCTCAGTGGGGCGAATCTACGCAAGGCCAGTATGTTCAGCGTAGTAATGACGGGGGCTAACCTGTCGGACGCCGATCTAAGTGGGGCGCGCCTCGGTGGCGATTTCGAAGAGGCTAATCTCGAGGGTGCCAATCTTTCCAATGCCAATGCCGCGCCCGATATGGCGAATCAGTCCATGGGCTTGATGAACGCGCGCTTTAACCAGGCCAATCTCAGTAATGCCAATCTCTCAGGTGCCGACCTGTCGCGCGCGTATCTACGGTTTGCGGAGCTTAACGGCGCAAACCTGCGTGGCGCCAATCTGATGCGAGCTGACTTGAGCGGCGCCGATCTGACCGGCGCTGACTTGACCAATGCCAACCTTGCTGAGGCAACGGTCACCAGCGCAATATTCACGAATATCAAGGGCAGCGATACGATCAAAGGCCTAGACACCGCGGAGGGCGTCGATCAAGCCACCTTCGACGAATGAAGAAGAAAAGCGAGCGGCTTATGGTGCGGTCGCGCGCGCGCTCAAGGGTTCAATCTCGAGCGAGCTGGTGAACGTCTTGTCCTCGGTGTCAACCACCCGCACGGTCAGCTCACCTGGCTTTTGCGGCTGAAAGGAAAATCGCAGGCTTGGGTTCTCGCTAAGGGAAAAGGTGGTCTCGACGTTCAGCAGGGGATTGCCCGTGTACGTGACCGCAATCTGCCTGACAAAGTGCGCCGGGGTATAAAGGCGCGTCAATTGATTCATCTGCAGGCCGGTGTGATTAGGATGACGGAGCATGAGCTGGGCTTCTCTCGTCTCCCCTAAGGGCTTGGCCTCATCGTAGGTCTTGAGTCTCATCTCACCCAGATTCGCCAAGGCTGCCTCCGGGTCTTTAGACGCAGGGGCGGAGCAGCCGCCACTCGCCTTTACAAACCGGGTCGCCATATAAAGCTTACCGT
Organism: Chromatiales bacterium; assembly: GCA_031177845.1. GTDB lineage: Bacteria > Pseudomonadota > Gammaproteobacteria > JACCYU01 > JACCYU01 > JAPSGG01. The sequence goes on along the minus strand of JAPSGG010000236.1, from coordinate 2,548 downwards.
CATCGGTCTCGGCGATGGCGCGCATGTTAGTGTACGCGTCCACGCGCACGCGGGTGGCGATGTCGGCGCTGCCTGACAGCTCGGTGAAGTCGAACACCGCAGACATGGGTACCGGATTGTTGTCGATAATCAGCCAGACCTTGTCGATGCGCCGCTCGCTGTCCGCAGGGAGGAGATCCCTGATGGCGATGGGCACAATGGCCGCGTCCTCCGCGCGCGCGGGCGCTTCCAAGCCGACGACCCCGGCGCCATCCGCGATCGGCCGGTCACCAAAATAAATCTGCTTTAGCCCAGCCCAGACCTCGTTCGAGTCCGAATTCCCGGCTTGCGCAACACCGGCCAGGGCCGTGATCAACAATGCACTCAGTAAGCAAAGACAAGACAATCGATGCTTCATGATTCGGATTCCCATTCCACGTAAGCAGTGGAAAGCTATCTTCATTCCCACTCCAACTCGGCAAACGCCGCGGTGACGTTGCGGCGGTGATATTCGTCAAACAATAGCCAACGGCCACGGGCCTCGTAGCCGACCGTATCGATCGCCTCTTGAATGGTCCCGCCCCGATTGATCACCGTTCTGATGCCTTCGGCTATCATGCTGAGGTACTGTTGCTGCGCTTTCAGCGCTTGCGGCCACGGCACGCTCGCCGGCCCGTGTCCAGGCACGGCACGCTCGGCCTCGACCGTTCGCAACCGCGCCATTGTCGCCAGCCATCCCTTGATGCTGCCGTCCAACACGGGGATATGACGCACGAACAAGGCATCCCCTGTCCATAGGGTGCCGGTCTTGGCATCGAAGACGACGAGATCAGTGTTACTGTGACCCGTGGGCAGCGCGGTTAGTTTCAGAACGCGATCGCCCAGATCCACGGTCGCGGTATCGGCAATCGTGCGATCTGGCGGCACAATGATCTCTGCTGTGAGCGCCCGCCCATATACACGCGAGAACCGCTCCAGATAGGTCTGCATGCGCGCCCCTAGAGATTCGGCAAAGTTCTCGTGCGCCATGAAGACGGTGTTCTCGTCGGCGAAGGCAACATCACCGAATACGTGGTCCGGATGCGCGTGGGTGTTGATGATGTAGCACACCGGCTTATGCGTGTGAGCCTCGATGGCAGCCTTGAGGGCCTTACCCACCTGTGGGCTGCCGCCGGTATCGATGACCGCCACACAGCGGTCGCCAACGATGAACCCGATGTTGGCAATATCGCCCAAATTCCTGGCCGACATCGCTTCAATCCGGCCTTGATGGACAAATACACCGGGAGCTATCTCCTTCACCTCGAACCGGGCCGGCTCGAACGCGAGCACTTGAGACGTAAGAAGCGGGCCGAGCAGGACGACGCACGAAGGTATTGCGCGCATATCAGGGATTCTGTCCTTGCGGCCGGTAGCCTAGCGTCAGGCATTCGACTGCCCGATCCGGTGCGGCCATGAGGATGTCACGAATATTCTAAACAAAAAAGCCCGCATCCCGTTTATTGGGATGCGGGCTTATAGTTACTTACCGCAATTATTAAGGCTGATGCTTAGCCGATAATTGCATTAGTCTTCAGGCAGCGCGAACACCGTCATCACGCCACCCAGCTGGGTATGGTTCGACAGCTCTTTGTATGCGCCCACGGCGCCCAGACCCTCGGTATCGCCTTCGAGACCAGCGGCCATACCGATACCGGCCCAACCGCCAATGCCCGACAGCACCCCGATGTACTGCTTGCCATCATGCTCCCAGGTGTTGACGTTGCCGATGATGCCGGACGGGGTCTTGAAGCGATATAGCTCTTCACCCGAGTTGGCATCGACGGCCTTCAGGTAGCCTTCCAGCGTGCCATAGAACACCACGTCGCCGGCGGTTGCCAAGGCGCCACTCCATACGGAGAACGGTTCGGCAACAGACCACTTGATCTTACCGGTGGCCGCATCCCACGCGATGAAGGTGCCAAGGCGTGGCTCTTTCGCGTCTTCTGGATTGACCGGGTTGGTGATTACGTTCGGTGCTGGATACATGGACAACGTTGCGCCCACATACGGCTGACCGGCTACGTACTCGACCTTGTACGGTTCATAGTCCATGCACACGTGGTTGGTCGGCACGTAGAAGAGACTCGTCCTCGGCGAGAAGGCTGCCGGCTGCTGGTCTTTGGACCCCAACGCGGCCGGGCAGATGTTCTCGACGTTGTAGTCCTCGCCACCCGCCTCCGTGCTGTACTTCTTGACGACCTGCGGACGGCCGGTTTCCATGTCGACGTGAGTCGCCCAGTTAACCGCCGGGTCATACTTCTCGGCCACCAGCAGCTCGCCGGTCTCGCGGTTGTGCGTATAGCCGAAGCCATTGCGATCGAAGTGCACCACTACTGGAGTAGTCTTACCGCCGATCTTGATGTCCGCAAGGATCTTCTCATTGACGCCGTCGAAGTCCCACTCGTCGTGCGGGGTCATCTGATAGACCCATTTGGCCATGCCGGTGTCCGGATCGCGCGCGAAGATGGTCATGGACCACTTGTTGTCGCCCGAACCAGCGTCCGGGCGACAACAAGTGGTCCATGAC
>JAPSGG010000235.1 GCA_031177845.1 Chromatiales bacterium | reverse complement strand
CTTGACCTTGCCAGCGCACTCATCGCCCGGCGGTCGGTGACCCCAAACGATGCGGGATGTCAGGCGATCATCGGCGAACGGCTCGCGAGGTTCGGATTCAAGGCCGAGCACATGCCGTCGGGCGAGGTCGCTAATCTGTGGCTGCGACGAGGGATCGAACGGCCGTTGTTCGTCTTCGCCGGACACACGGACGTCGTGCCGAGCGGCCCCTTGAAGAAATGGCGCAGTCCGCCCTTCGAACCGAGCTTGCGGGACGGCAGTCTTTACGGGCGTGGTGCGGCCGATATGAAGGGGGGTGTTGCGGCGATGGTCACGGCCTGTGAGACATTTATTACCGCGCACCCGGATCACAAGGGCTCGATCGCGCTGCTCATCACGAGCGACGAGGAAGGGCCTGCGACCGAGGGTACCGCGCATGTCATACGAACCCTGGTGGCACGAGGCGAAAAGATCGACTGGTGTCTGGTCGGCGAGCCCAGCAGCGACGAACGCGTGGGCGATACGATCAAGAAGGGCCGGCGCGGATCGCTCAATGGCATCCTACGCATTCATGGACATCAGGGGCATGTGGCCCATCCGCATCGGGCAATCAATCCTATTCATCGCTTCGCGCCGGCGCTCGCCGCGCTGGTAAGCGCCGAATGGGATCAGGGCAACGCGGACTTCCCCCCGACCGGCTTCCAGATCTCAAACATTAACGCGGGCACAGGCGTCGATAACGTGATCCCGGGCCAGCTCGACGTCTTGTTCAACTTCCGATTCTCCACCGCTGTGACACAGGACCAGCTCAAGCAACGCGTGGAGCGCTTGCTGAACGGGGCCGGCCTGCGCTACGAGCTCGAATGGAGACTTTCGGGCGAACCGTTCCTCACAGCTGAGGGCGCATTGATTGCCGCCTGCAAGACAGCGATACGCGAGATCACCGGCCTGGACACCAGGCTGGCGACAACGGGCGGCACCTCCGACGGTCGTTTCATCGCACCAACCGGCGCGCAGGTTGTGGAATTAGGCCTCGTCAACGCCACTATCCACAAGATCGACGAGCACGTACGGGCGGAGGATCTGGATATTCTGTCCAGCATGTATACGAGGATCTTGGTCAAATTGTTGGTTTAGGCTCAAGGCGCGAGCTCCACGTCGTGATTGATGTGTATGCTTCCTAGATCGAGGGCGCCGCTCCTACGCATCCCAGCGTGACAGAAATTCGTTCAGATGCGGCTTGTCCATCGCAGCCAGCGCGTGACGCGCGCGTTGGCATTCGAGCTTGAACGATTCGGCGTCCAGCTGGCCGCGCATCAGCTCGAAACGCAGATAGATGAGATAGGTATTAAGGACGTCAGTCTCGCAGTAATTGCGAATTGCGCCGATGTTCCCGGCCTGATAGGCCTCCCATACCTTGCCACCATGCATACCCATCTTGCCTGGCAATCCGAGCATGCTTGCGATCTGATCCAAGGGCGCGAAGGCGCGCAGGTTGTAACCGGCCAATACGTCCATCAGGTCGATATGTCGCCAATGAAAGCGGTTCAAGTAGTTGTTGTAGCGAAAGCTGGGATCGGCCTCGCCGGTATCCCAATAGCGCGGCGCTGTCACCCCATGTAGCAGCGAGCGATAATGCAGCACCGGCAGGTCGAAGCCTCCGCCATTCCATGACACCAGAACCGGATTGAAGCGTTCGATACCATCATAGAAGCGCTGCAGGAGCTCTGCCTCGGTGGAATTCGCATCGCCCAGCGACCACAGTTTGAACACATCACCAGTGCGCAGGGCAATCGAGATGGCGACGATGTGCTGGAGGTAATGAGGTAGAAATTCGCTGCCTGTCTTCTGTAGGCGCAGATGGCGCATGGCGAAGGCCACGTCCTCATCCGGCACGCCTTCAAGATCGTACAAGCGCCGGCCCGAGGCGACGTCCGGAACCGTCTCGATGTCAAACACCAGCACGTTCATTTCAGGGCGGGAAAAGACCCGTAGAGATGTATCGATCCCCCCGGTCGCAGATGATCACCACGATCAGCGCGTCGTTGATCTCTTGCGATAAGCGCAGCGCCGCGGCAACCGCGCCGCCGGACGAAACGCCTGAGAAGATACCCTCTTCCGCCGCCAGACGCCGCATCATATCCTCCGCCTCGGTTTGATCGACGTCAATTAGCCGATCCACGCGCTCGGCCTGGTAGATCTTGGGCAAATAGGCCTCAGGCCAGCGACGAATGCCCGGAATGCGCGAACCTTCGGTGGGCTGTACACCCACGATCTGAATATCGGCATTCTTTCCCTTCAGAAACCGCGAGACGCCCATGATGGTACCGGTGGTGCCCATGGAACTCACGAAATGGGTAATGCCGCCGTGCGTATCGCGCCAGATCTCGGGTCCCGTCCCCTCATAATGCGAGCGGGGGTTATCGGGATTGGCGAACTGATCGAGCACGCGACCCTCACCCTCCTCGCCCATCCGTTGGGCCAGGTCGCGGGCACCTTCCATGCCCTCTTCCTCCGAGACCAGTATGATCTCCGCGCCGAAGGCCTTCATGGTGGCGCGGCGCTCGGCGCTCATATTCTCCGGCATGATCAGCACCATGCGATAACCCGCGATCGCAGCCGCCATGGCGAGCGCGATGCCGGTGTTGCCGCTGGTCGCCTCGATCAGGGTATCGCCTGGGCGAATCTCCTCGCGTGCCTGCGCGTGTTTGATCATACTCAGGGCCGGCCGGTCCTTCACCGATCCCGCAGGATTATTCCCCTCCAGCTTGGCTAGAATGGTATTGGAGCTCTCGCCCAGTACGCGCTGCAGCCTCACGAGCGGGGTGTTGCCGACGAAGGATTCGAGGGTGGGAAAGATCATCTGGGCTCGGGGAACTTGTGCTCAGCATGCATTATCCTAGCGCCGATATTAAAACAGTAACGCAAACACCGCAGAGGCGCAAAGCGGGCTTAGAAGTCAGAAGCTTACGGGATCCTCGAGGTCCAGCAGCTATCGCTGGAAGACGCGCGGACTCGTCTCCGTGCGCCGAGATTGTTAAGATCCGTCGGCGCGGCGACCCGCGTTCATGGCCTCCTTCATCTCGCGCACTGCTCGTTCCAGTCCAACGAACAGCGCTCTGGCCACGATGGAGTGGCCGATATTCAGCTCCATCAACGGTTCGATGGCAGCGATGGGCGCGACGTTTTCATAGTGCAGACCATGGCCGGCATTGACCTGCAGTCCGGCGCCTGCCGCGTAGGCCGCCACTCGCGTAAGCCGCTCTAGCTCCCGAGCCTGGGCGCCGCCGCTAGCATCGGCATATGCGCCCGTGTGCAGTTCGATGATCGGTGCGCCGATCTCCAGCGTTAGGTCTATCGCGGCCTCGCTGGGCTCGATAAACAGCGAAACCATGATCCCATCCGCTGCCAGTTGCTGGCAGACATCGATTAATCGGCGCTTGTGTCGTCCAAGGTCCAGGCCGCCTTCCGTCGTCAATTCCTCGCGCCGCTCGGGCACAATGCAACAATAATCCGGCCGAACATTGCACGCGATGGCGGTCATCTCGTCCGTCGCGGCCATCTCAAGGTTCAGCGAGGTCGCGATTAACTCGCGCGCCCTGTAGACGTCCTGCGTCTGGATGTGGCGGCGATCCTCTCTCAGGTGCATGGTGATGCCATCGGCGCCCGCGCGCTCCGAGATCCTGACCGCCTCCATGAGCTCCGGGTACGGTGTGTGCCTCGCCTGCCGGATGGTGGCCACATGGTCCAGGTTGACGCCTAGCCGCAATGTTTCTGTCATCAGGTGAACCCTCTGCGAGGGCCGCTTACGATCCTGTTACACCACATCCGACCAGCTCAGGCCACTTAGACCGACTGATTGAATGGACGCTCGAGATATTTCATGATCTCGCGGCTGATCAAGGGCTTTCCACGCAGGTGATAATCGATAATACCGCGCAGCAACTGCTTGGATTCCCTGACTGATATGGCGTCCGGCAAGTCCGAATTCTTAAGCGCCAGCAACGTGCGACCGCTGACCACGGGCTGCTCTCGCACCGCACCTGGCGGCGACAACA
>JAPSGG010000234.1 GCA_031177845.1 Chromatiales bacterium | reverse complement strand
CGCAGGTCGCCTGGGAACAAGGCGTCACCAACAAGAACACGCTGCACCATATGGTATATCACGAAACTCGTGAGCGGTTCGGCCTGGGCTCGCAGCTTGCTTGCTGTGCCAGAGACAAAGCAGCGGAAGCGGTTCGGCGGTCAGCGACTTCTTGCCCAGGTTAGGAGTCTTGAGCAGTTCCACCTCGGTGCGTTGGATCAGATCGCCGATATAGTGAATGTTTTCAGCCTTGAGACAGTTGGCAGAGCGCACGGTAAGCTCAAGATCGTCTACCGGACGCAACAAAATAGGATCGAGTTCAGACTCGCCCCGTACCTGGACGTTCTGCTCGTCGCCCTTGAGATCGACAAATACCGCCAGTTGCCCCTGCAGGATGTTGGCAGCCCGGCGGATGGTATCCTCCGGGTCGACCGTGCCGTTGGTCTCGAGCTCGATGATGAGCTTATCCAAGTCGGTGCGCTGCTCCACGCGGGCGCTCTCGACCGTATACGAGACCCGCTGAACGGGGCTGAAGCTCGCGTCCAGCAGCAGACTGCCCAAAGGTCTGTCTTCCTCGGAGCGCCGCACGGTCGCCGGCTGATAACCCCGCCCCCGGGCGACCTTAAGCGTCATGCTGAGCTCGGCGCCCTTGGTGAGATGCGCGATCACGTGCTCGCGATTGACGATCTCCACGTCGTGGCCAGTAGTAATGTCGCCCGCCGTGACTACCCCGGGCCCTTGCTTGCGCAGCGTTAGACTTGCCTGGTCCTTTCCGTGCATGCGGATGGCTAGGCCTTTGAGGTTCAGCAAGATGTCGATGACATCCTCCTGCACCCCCTCGATCGTGGTGTATTCATGCAATACGCCCTCGATTGAAACTTCAATCACTGCGCAGCCTGGAATGGACGAAAGCAAGATGCGCCGCAATGCGTTTCCGAGTGTGTGCCCGAAGCCTCGCTCCAGCGGCTCAAGCACGATCCTGGCGTTCCTTGGCCCCGATGCCTGGACATCGACAAACCTGGGCCTTAGCAATTCATCAACCTTAACTGCCATAGAAAAAGCGTAACCTCGTGTTTGGAGTCTGCTTACTTGGAGTAGAGCTCCACCACCAGCGACTCATTAATGTCAGGCGGCAGCTCGGACCTGTCGGGCGTCGACTTGAATACTCCTTCCATCTTCTTGGTGTCGACCTCCACCCACTCGGGCATCCCGTATTGCTCGGCCATATTCAGGGCGTCCTGAATGCGAAGCTGTTTCTTGGCCTTTTCGCGCACGGCGATCATATCGCCGGCGCTGACCGAATACGACGGGACATTGACGACCTGCCCGTTGACCGTGATCGCCTTATGGCTGACGAGTTGACGTGCCTCGGCGCGGGTGGCGGCAAAGCCCATTCGGTAAGCCACATTGTCCAACCGGCATTCGAGTAGCTGCAGCAGCCGCTCGCCCGTCGAGCCCTTGGAGCGCGATGCCTTTTTGTAGTAGTTGCGAAACTGCCGCTCCAGCACACCGTATATGCGCCGCAGCTTCTGCTTCTCCCGCAACTGCACGCCGTAGTCGGATAGGCGGGAGCGTCGGTCGCCGTGCTGCCCCGGCACTTTTTCCAGCTTACACTTGGTGTCGAGCGAGCGGGCGCGGCTCTTGAGCATAAGATCGGCGCCTTCGCGCCGGCTCAGCTTGCATTTTGGTCCTAGATATCGTGCCATGTCTAATTAGGATTGAGGTATAGGCTGTGGGGCACCTGCTTGTTGGTCCCTGTGCTCCGCGGTTATCCCCTCGGCCGTATTTCCCTAATCTTGTTACACTCGCCGCCGCTTCGGCGGGCGGCAGCCGTTATGCGGAATGGGCGTCACATCATTGATGTTCACGATCTTGAAGCCCACATTATTCAATGCCCGCACTGCGGACTCGCGCCCGGGTCCTGGGCCCTTCACCATGACCTCCAGGTTTTTCAGGCCGAATTCGAGTGCGGCGGTGCCTGCGCGTTCCGCCGCCACCTGCGCCGCGAACGGCGTGCTCTTGCGGGAACCGCGGAAGCCGGAACCACCGGAGGTGGCCCAGCACAGGGTGTTGCCTTGACGATCGGTGATCGTAATGATGGTATTGTTAAACGAAGCGTTGATATGCGCTATGCCTTCCGAGACTGTCTTCTTGACCTTCTTGCGCGAGCGTACTGGTGCCTTGGCCATTACTCAACCTTTCAGCCTACTTGCGAATGGCGCGCCTCGGTCCCTTGCGGGTGCGCGCATTGGTGCGGGTGCGCTGTCCACGTACCGGCAATCCGCGCCGATGCCGAATCCCGCGGTAAGATCCCAAATCCATCAGGCGCTTGATATTCATCGTCACTTCGCGCCGCAGATCGCCTTCCACGGCATACTTCGCCACCTCCGCACGGAGCTTGTCGATCTCGGTCTCACTCAAGTCCTTTACCTTCACATCCGGTCGCACGCCGGCACCCTGGCAAATCGCACGCGCACGGGGGCGACCGATGCCGTAGATCGACATCAGCGCAATCTCCGCGTGCTTCTGCACCGGAACGTTGATCCCTGCGATACGAGCCATCGATAATCTCCGAAGAGCTAGCTGACTGGGCCGGCAAAACGGAATAGTTTATCCGCTCGTCGCCGGCCAATCAATATAACTAAGTAGTAGCCATCTCTGGCTTTAGTATAACTGCCTGCTTGTCTCAATCCCGGCCCGTAATTCTGTGTACGGGCGTTCGCTAGGAAAATTACACATTAAGTGTCATCTTCTTAATCCGTGTCCGCTGCTCTACGCTGTCCGGCTGCGAGCGGCGGCCCAGCCAAAACATCCCTGTCATATAGGTCCAATAAATCGACTTACTGGACCGATTTTTTGACCTCACCCCTGCCGCTGTTTGTGGCGCGGATTCGAACAGATCACGCGCAAGACGCCGTTGCGACGAATCACCTTGCAGTTACGACAGATTCTTTTGACCGAGGCCTGCACTTTCATGGGTATCCATCATCCTGTTCGTTACCGGCCGCGTGCCGCTAGCGTAATAGTCCGGTTTTGCCATAACTCTTGAGATTGGCCTTTTTCATCAGGCCCTCATACTGATGCGACATCAACTGCGCCTGCACCTGGGCCATGAAATCCATGACCACCACCACGATGATCAAGAGCGAGGTGCCGCCGAAGTAAAACGGCACGCTCCATGTCAAGATCAGGAACTCTGGTAACAAACATACAGCAGTGATATAGATTGCGCCTACCGCAGTCAGGCGCGTCATCACACCATCGATGTACCGTGCGGTCTGATCGCCGGGTCGGATTCCTGGAATGAAGGCGCCCGACTTTTTCAAGTTGTCCGCCGTTTCCCGCGAATCGAACACGATGGCAGTGTAAAAAAAGCAGAAGAATATGATCGCCGCCGCGTAGAATGCAACGTACAGTGGCTGCCCCGGCCCCAGTGCGGTTGAGATATCCTGCAGCCAGTTCATGCCATCGGAGCGCCCGAACCACTGAGCCAACGTGGCCGGAAACAGAATAATGCTGGAGGCGAAGATCGGAGGGATCACGCCGGACATGTTTAACTTAAGCGGCAGATGACTGCTCTGCGCCGCATACAGCTTGCGCCCCTGCTGCCGTTTGGCGTAGTTGACCGTGATGCGTCGCTGGCCGCGTTCGACGAATACCACGAAGCCCGTAACCGCGACGGCCAAGGCAAACAGCAGGATCACCAGGGCGGCCGACAGCTCACCCGTACTGGCCAGCTCCAGCGTGCCCGCGACGGCCGATGGCAGACCGGCAACGATGCCGGCGAAGATGATGATCGATATGCCATTCCCGATACCCCGTTCCGTAATCTGTTCACCGAGCCACATGAGGAACATGGTGCCCGTCACCAGGGTAATGACCGAAGTGAAGACAAATCCATATCCTGTATGAAGCGCCACACCCTGGCCCTGCAGCGCGATGGACACCCCGACCGCCTGGAAGGGGCACCGCCTGCGTCGTCCGAGGGGCTGGCATCTGCACTCATGTCTATTTACCGGATGGACCACTAAGTACGAAGCGCCTAATTTGTATAGATCAAACCACAACCAATTCGCACTTGGTCATCG
>JAPSGG010000001.1 GCA_031177845.1 Chromatiales bacterium | reverse complement strand
CGCGTACTGTCGGTGAGATCCAACTCCACACTGGGCGCGAACACCGTGCGTTCCGACTCCACGCCATCGATGAACGAGCCCGCGTCCTCATAGGCCGCGACCAGACGACCGCGCGCTTTGTCCGATTCGAAGAGCGGCCCGGTGATGTCACCTTCTGCCCGATAGACATCATAGGAGCCGCCCGAGAGTTCCACATCGGCCCAAAACTCCGGCAGTGGTTTCTTGCGCACGCGGTTGACGAAGCCAGCGAGGCTGCCGCGCCCATAAAGCGACGAGGACGGTCCTTTCAACACTTCGACGCGTTCGTAGATCGCCACATCCGGTTGGGAAAAGAAAGTCGGACTGATGAATCCGTCTTCACGGGTATCGAAGGAACCATCGAGCGCAATGCCGCGAATCGTGATTTCGTCAAAGCCGAAGGGAGAGAAGCCGCCGAATGGGCCGGTGCCGCTGAATTGGTTAACACCCGCCGCTGTCTCCAGTGCCTGACCGAGGTCTTGCACTTGGCGCGCCTCCAGCGAATCCTGCGTGATCACAGAGACGGACTGCGGCGTCTCACGCACTGGCAGCGGCATCTTGGTGGCGGAAGTTTGGTACTCGGCCTTGAAGCCCTCGTCGACCTCGAACTGGCCGGCGTAACCGCGAGCCGCTTCGACAGTGATGGGATCCAGTTGAGCAGGACCTTGATCGGGCATCGCCTGCGCCAGCCTCACATCGGATCCGAAGAATGACTGAGTGATCCCCGTGCCGGCGCCTCGTACTCGGAGTGCTTGTTGCGGATCGTAGGCGCCAGAGAGCACAGGGCCCTGCGAGCCCTGTCCTGGCTCAATGCTGTACTGAGATCGCCGTCCAGTTACTGCGGCAAACTCGGTGCGCGCGGTCCTCGGCGGTTTGGACTTGACGCTGTCACGCCGCGCTGACGCGTCGCCGGCTTGTGGCAGCGATCGAGGCGCGGCTTGCACGATCACCGCGGGCTCGGCGGTATTCGCCCCCGCGGAGCCGCTCAGATAGGCTAATGCCAAGGCCTCAGCCAGCACCGCCTTCCGCAGGCTGGTGCCGCAGTTGAACTTTGTCTTTCTATTTGTGCCGAGCGCGGCACGAGGCGTGAGATCAGCCATGCGTTCTTCTCTCCTACTCAGGAGTGCGACATGGCTGGCTGCTCGGAGCAAGGATCCGAGTGGCTGGCTACCTTAGGGCGGTATCGGCTTAGCGCGGGTTAACTATGTTGGGTCGAACCTGTGATTCACATGATCAAGTGCTTGCCATCTTGCGGCTCTGCGGTGGGTTTATCCGTCGCGAATCGCACTCTTACCTCTGCGCCGCCCCTACCGCCACTGTGCCTCGAATCGAAGCCTCGCGCCGGCGAGCCTGTTTCACTGTCGCGTGGTGTTTCTTGAGCCAGATGATCACCCCGGTGATCGACAGCATGGCGGTCACGATGCCCGTGATGCAGATGATAATGCGCCCGGGCAGGCCCGCAACTTGGCCACTGTGCAGCGGATATTGCAGTTGATGGAAGAGGTCGCCAGCGGTGCCGGTACCCGGCACGTAGGCGTCGATCGGGCGGCCGCTTTTCCCGTCGAGATAGAGCCACGGGCTGCCGAGGCCGACACCGTGCTCCTCGCCGAAGCCGACGCCGAAGACGCCAAAGTCCGCGGCGTAGAAGATGCCGTTGACTTTCTCAGGCCAGCCACGCTGTTCCGCCTCGATCTTTGCGGTCGCCAGCACCTCGTTGAACGAGAGCTTGGTCGGAATCGGATCGGTCGGCGCGCGCATCTGGCGTGTATCGAAGACCGTCGGGGTGATCGGCGAGAAGAACGATATCACCGGCTCGAACACCTCTTTGTGCAGGTTGAAGGACACGCCGCTGATCGCGATCAGCAGCAGCAGGACCCATGGCCACAGACCACCGGCGCGGTGCAGATCGTAGTTGAGGCGCCGCGTCCCCGCATTGGTTTTAACCATCCAGGCAGGCCCCCACTTCCGGAGCGACAGCCGTCCATGCGGAAAGGTGAGATAGAGAGCGACCAAACAATCGAGCGCCCAGATCAGCGCGACTCCGCCCACCAGCCACGTGCCCCAGGTGAGAGGCAGGTGCAGGCGCTGATGCAATACATAAATGAAGGGCATCAGGTGCGCACCATCCAACTGGAAGGCACCCCAGTAGCGTTTGCCCAATATCTCGCCGCTGACCGGATCGATGAAGACCTGGTTGTAATCGACGGGATAAAGCTCGTCGGTGGCAGGGTTCACACGTGGATCGAGAAGCGTCTCGAGCGCGTGACCGGGCTCGACCTCGACCGGCATATAGCGTACGCGCACGCGCGGATCGGCCTGTTCGATGCGTTGAACGATCACGCTCGGCGGCAGCGGCTCTCCGCGAGCGGTGGCGTGAAAGAGCTGCGGGTTCAGCAACGCGTCCAGCTCATGATAGAAGGCGATGAAGCTGCCCGTCAGCCCGATGATGATCAGAAAGAAAGCCAGCGAAAGGCCAACGTAGCGATGGAACTTTACAAAAAGCGGGCGGATGATCACGGTAGCTAAGCGCATGAGGCCATCCCAATCAGCTTATCGGGCGTGCAAGCCGCATAGCCTAGCAGTGGTTATTGACACACGCCCGAAATCATCGACCGCGGCATTCCCGGCGGCCGGCATGATCGATCTCGCGGCCAGAGATCAACCGACCGCACGACGGAGGTCGTGCATCTCGTAGGTGCCGCTGGCAAGCGAGATGTCACGTTTGCATGAACGTCGCATTCAAGGTCAGTCATAGCGATTCTACTAGCGGTAAAGCACGCTGCCGATCACGGTCCGTTCCTGGCCGAAGGTCGCGAATTGATCACCGCCACGAACAAAGTCCGAGGCGATGTACTCGTTGTCGAAGACGTTCTGCGCATTCACGGCGAACCGGAAGCGATTCCAGTCATAGTGAATCACGGCGTCGAACAAGGTGACGTTGGGAATCTTGTATGTGTTAGCAGCATCGCCAAAGGTGGAGCCGAGGTAACGCACGCCGCCGCCGAAACCAAGGCCGTTCAAGGCGCCGCCCTGGGTTGTGTAATCCTCCCAGAGAGAAGCCGTCTGCTCGGGCACCTAAGTGGGTTGTTGTCCTAGCTCGTCCGGATTGATGTAGTTGATTAGGCCACCGGGGCTCGCCTGTCCGTAAACGACCGAGCCGGGGCCGCGCGGCACCTCAATCCGTTCCGCACCATAAGGCTCCAAACTGTAACTCACGAAAAAACGGGGACTACTGAGTCTTAAGTTGTTACGGAAAAGCCCCGTGGTTGTCGCATCGAATCCGCGGATCTGGAGAAACGTCAAACGCGGCTCGGAGCCGAACACCTCGGCTTGCACGCCCGGGACGTAACGCAAAGTCTGATCCAGCGTGCTCACGTTCTGCGCCCCCAGGCGGTCGCGCGTGATGACGGAGATTGCCTGCGGGATCTCGATGAGCGGCGTATCGGTCTTGGTGCCCGTGATGCTGCCGTCCGCGACGTAGCCGTTCACAGGATCAGTCGCGCTTTCGCGTTTGCCTTCGACCGTGATCGGCCTCAGCTCGATGGCTCCGTTGCTCGTTTGTCCATCGGCCCGCACGATCTCGGGAATGCGCAACGTTTGCGGTGCATCGTCCAACAGCGATCCATTCATTGGCTGCGCTCGAGACGTTGGCACGATGAGCATAGCGGCCACCGCGGGTACGATCAGGAATGCGGTGGCCGAGAAACGGTCGGCGCGATGCATAGAGATGAATCCTTGATCGTTCTTCAACATCGCTTCTCCTTTCAAGCCTGTAGAGAGTAGGGCGGGCTGGGTACCCGGAGATCGGGCACTTGGCTGGCTGGGTGGTGAACCGGCCGCGTGGACGACCAGGCTCTGATCGTTCGCGAGAAGCTCACGGCCAACAAATCCGGTTCCGTTCTCGCCGCACGTTTATCTCGCACTCGGGTATTGCCGCGAGTGCTTTAGGCGAGTCAAGAACTAGCCAGAGATGGATAAGCGAAGCACGCGTCTCCTCGTCCCACACGATTAGCGGACTGAGTGCATCAGATCGCCAGGGTCGCGCAGCACGACGGGGGCAGGCGAAACGACACGCTCTAGCATTACCGTTCCCTGATCGGTAAAGCGGTGATTGATGCCCGAGCACGCGAGCAGGATCTCTAAAGCCAGCTTGGTCGGATAATTGCCTTTTACCCCGACTGTCATCGCGTGGTTCGTAACGTCGGGGCCGTAAATCAGATGCAGACCGGTTTGATCCGAGAACTGGACGAGTGCCGGCCCCAATGGTCCCTCGGGAATGTTGAATTCTTGTCGGATCGCTTGTGCCTTCTGAATTGAGCGAGATAGCCCGCCGTCGAGCGCGTGCGCCGGGCTTCCCGACACCAGGACCATCGCAGTTAGCGCCGAAAGAAGACCAAAGCGAGTCGGCTGCCTTTTGTCGATGGCGCTGGTGCGCGGTCGGAGGCGCAGGAGCAGATCGATTTTCCAGATGGCAACGATCCAGGCCTTGCCCGGAAACAAAGCGGGGCGCGCGTGGCGCGTTGGTAAACTGAACTCCGATTCTTGACTTGCGCGCGCGATCTCGGCGCATGCGGGATAGAGCTTCAAATCAACCATGCTTGCTTCTCCTGCTCAGGGTTGCGACATGGCTGGCGGCTCGCAACGATGCTGCGAGTGGCTGGCTGATCTTGTGGTTTTTGAGTTGCTTCGTTTAGAACAAAATCTGTCTCCCGGAGGGCTCGGTACTTGGAATCACTGCGTTTGCAAGGCCGTATCGTCTCCAGTGCGCTACCACCGGTAACGAATGCTGCCGACGATTTGACGGGCTGCACCGTAGAAGCAGGATGTAGGACCTCCGCATTGCGCTACATATTCCTTGTCGAAAAGATTTTGTGCATTGACGGCAATGCGGAGATTCTTCCAATCATAGTGCGCTACTGCATCGACCAGCGTGTAATCACTCACTTCAAAGATTGGATTGCCAACGCTTGGTATATTGTTGCCGGTGCTGGAGCCCTCATAGCGCACATCGCCGCCAAAGCCGAGCCTGGCCAGGGCGCCGCTCTGGATCGTATAGCCAGCCCACAGAGAAGCCGCATGTTCGGGAACGCCTAAGGGCCTCTGCCCTTCGTCGCCGTCGTTGCTCTCCGTGATCTCCGCATCTAGATAGGTGTAAGTGGCGATCAAATCCAAGCCGAAATCCAGACTTGCCACTCCCTCCAGCTCAACGCCGCGGGTGCGGATTTCGCCGGCTTGCACCGGGATCGTTGCAACGCCGGTGAGCGTATTCTGCCGCCGCAGATCGAAGGCCGCCAAGGTGACGAAGGCGTTGGCTCCCGGTGGCTCGTACTTCAAGCCGATCTCATACTGCTGGCCGGTCTCCGGCTCAAAGGTTTGTCCAAAGGCGGGAGCGATGGGTAGAAAGGATTCTGAATAGCTGGCGTAAGGTGCCAGACCGATCCCCGAGAGATAGACCAGGCCGGCACGGCCGGTGAATTCCGTGTCATGCAGCTCGGTGGTTGTATTCGCTTTGCGATCCTCGATCTCCGAGTCTGCCCAGTCATGCCGACCGCCCAACAGAAAAACCCATTGATCATAGAGCTTGATCTGATCCTGCACGTAAAGGCCGATCTGTTGCTGCAAGGTGTCCGTATTGACGGTGAAGGCGGGGATGTCGACCGCCACGCCGTAATCCGGGTCGTAGACGTCGATCGAAGATGCGCTGCCGAAGCCCAGTCGATCGTCAAACCGATTGCGCTGGCAATCGATGCCGAACAGCAGCGTGTGGCCGAATGGACCCGTAGTGAACCGCGCCTGTGCCTGATTGTCGATGGTGAAAGCATCCGTCACGGGCCGCGTCGCGAGCGACAGTCGCGCCAGCGTGCGTTGATCGTTAGCGGTCGGATCAAAGCCGACGCCGAACAATGTGTCGTATTCAACGTCGAGATGGCTGTACCGTGCGTTCTGGCGAAACGTCCAGGTATCGCTGGCCGCGTGTTCGAATAAATAGGCGGCGGAGATCTGTTCTCGATCGAATTTATCGAAGCCTGGTTCTCCGGGAAAACGGTGCATCGGGATTTGGCCGTTGGGATTCGGCAAGACCGTGCCTGAGGACGGAAGGAACTGTGCCGGCGTGCCGGTACGATCCCGTTGATAACTGGTCAGGAGCGTGAGATTCGTGTTGCTGCTGAATGTCCAGGTGAGCGCCGGCGCGAAATAGACGCGGTCGTTCTCAACGAAATCCACTTGCGTATCGGCTTCGCGCGCGAACCCGGTCAGGCGGGAGAAGACTGTTTCGCTGCCCCAGATCGGGCCGCTCAAATCGAACTTGCCCTCGTAGCGATCGTCGTTGCCGACCTCAAGCTCGGCCTCGTGGAAGGACTCGAGTGTCGGTCGTTTACTGACGAAATTGATGAGCCCTCCGGGATTGGCTTGGCCGTAAAGAACGGAGGTTGGCCCGCGAAACACCTCGATCCGTTCCGCACCATAGGGTTCGAGGCGAAAAGCGGCAAAGCCGACGCCGGAATTGAGTTGCAGCCCGTCTTGATAGAGTCCTGTTGTGCGCGCATCGAATCCCCGGATGCGCAGAAAGTCTGCCCGCGTATCGAATCCAAACGATTCGCCCGTCATGCCTGGCGTATAGCGCAAGGCTTCCTGCAGACTATCTGCATTCTGCGCTTCCAGGCGCTCGCGCGTGATGACGGAGATCGACTGCGGCGTCTCGATCAGCGGTGTATCTGTCTTAGTGGCCGTCGCGCTGCGACCAGCGACATACCCGTTAACCGGACCAAAGGCGGTTTCCGCTACGCCCTCGACGGTAATCTCGCCAAGCTCTATCGGGCCTCTATCGTCGGGCGTCTGCCCTAACGCCGTTGCACTCACTGTAAGTAGTGTTGCGACGGCACTCAGCAGGGACGGGGCCCATCGCCGCACCGCTGCGTGCCCTAACCCCTTACGCCAGGATTTATTTGCCACGTCCAATAACCAGCCCAAAAGCTCAAGTCGAAGCACCGTCCGCATTCGCAAGGTGCGGTCGTGCGAGCGGAGCTACTGCAGCGGGCGCTGGCTAGGAATATGGCTGGCGTTAGATGCGCGATCGGGTTGTACTTACCGGCGCCGCATCTATCCCAATGCTTGACGAATGCAAAGCATTCTCATTTGGATCATGCCGAGCATGGCGCGATATGTCAACAGATCGAGGTCGCATTTGAAGACTGTGCTTGGTGCAAGCGTCAGCACGGCTACGATCTTCGATCCAGTCTTGGCACAGGTTACAAGATTAAGGAGCCTCTGATTTATTCAGAAGCTCCTGCGGTACAGGATGCGAAGCACGGCTTCGCACGGGCATACGGGACGTGTGCCCTGACTTTCAGGTGCAGCATGACTGCGCAGCCTGAAAGTGTCGCCCTTCGGCGGCTACATGCCGCCGAAAATGAAGAAAGGGAAAAGCACGATTTTCGCTTTCGGTGTTCTGAGAGAGAGGCATGGATTGATTCAGAGCTTCCTCAACTCTTGACTTGACTGAACCGTTCTCAAGATGGCCTTCGCCCCCAGGCTCAGCACGTCAACCAAGTCTGTTATGTATCATCCAAGGTCGCGGTAGCATTGTATTGTTAGTTAGACGAGAAGGTGCCGGTGATCCAGTGTGCGATGATAGGTGGAGATATGGCTCAACGATGATCTCCACATCCACAAACATCCACAATATCGCTTGAGCGCACCGGACTTACAGGATCTGCCTGCGTTGTTGCGATCATTGAATGAGAACTTATAATTAAGGAGCCGCTAGTCATCTAACCCATGCCCATTCTCATCGGATTGCACGTATTGGCTGCCATCGTGTGGGTTGGCGGCATGTTCTTCGCATACGCGGCGCTCAGACCCGCGGCCGCCGAGTTGCTGCAACCACCACTTCGCCTGACGCTGTGGCGACGTACGTTCCGGCGGTTTTTCGCATGGGTATGGCTCGCGGTCGTGGTCCTGCCCGTCACCGGTTACTGGATGATCTTCGGCCATTACGGCGGCATGGCGAATGTCGGCTGGCACATCCACGTCATGCAGACGCTAGGCATCGCTATGATCCTGCTCTATCTTCATGTCTTCTTCGCACCGTTCAAACGCTTAGGACGGGCACTGGATGCAGGTGATAACACCGCCGCCGGTCGCGCATTGAATCAGATTCGGACGGTCGTGCTGATCAATCTGGTCCTCGGATTAACCGTCGCCGTAGTCGCCGCAGCGGGGAGATACCTGTAGCTTCGGCCATCAGGGGCGCGAGCCCATAGGTCGATGAGCATTGCTAATTCCAACACGTCGTCTCGAAAACTTTAGGGTTCATTAGGTTCGCCCCCGCCTACGACTGGTAATAGGGGTGTCAGGCACAACGTGGAGAAGCCACGGCAGCCGGTATTCATTTGTGCGATAGAAGAAGCTTGAGACTCAAGGGCGGGAGACGCCTCGTAAACAATTCCACGCGTAGGGGGAACAATGCCTAAGAAAGCAACCCTAACCGCAATCCTGCTTCTATTTTTACCCGTCGCCTCCATCGCCCAACCAACGGGCAACGGGATCACCATCCTTTATGATGCCTTCGGGAAGCCGTCCGAGTTGCAGAGAGATTGGGGCTTTTTGGCGCTGGTGGAGGTCAACGGCAAGCGAATTCTGTTCGATACCGGCAACAACATCGAGATCTTCGCGCACAACGTCAAAGCCAAAGGCCTTGACCTAACGGAGTTGGACTTTTGGTCATCTCCCATCGCCATGGCGACCATATCGGTGGCCTGAATCACCTGTTGAGCGTCAATCCGGAGGTGAAAATTTACGCGCCCCAAGAGGGGTTCGGTGTGTTTGGTTTTGCCTTACCCGGGACCTTCTATCCACAGAACGAGTTCTTGCCCCCCGAGCAGCGCTACTTTGGCGGTGATCCGCCCGAGACCCTGCACTTTGGCACGGCATGGCCGGAAGCCAACTTTGGGATTGTAGGCGAGACCATCGAAGTGGCGCCCGGATTTCATTTAATTGCATTACCTGGCGCCTGGGGCACGGATCGGCCCGTAGTGGAACTCTCATTGGCGATCGACACGCCCGAGGGCATCGTCCTGGTGGTCGGGTGCAGCCATCCCATGATTGAAAAGATCGTGGAGACCGCCAAGGCAGCAATCAATAAACCGATTCACCCTTGTTGTAGGAGGGACCCATCTGCTGCCCGCCGACAATCAGGAGATTCAACGCATCGCCACCGTGCTCCGTGACGACTGGGAAGTTGAGTGGATTGCGCCGGGTCACTACAAGGGAGAGCCGGCCTTTGAGATCTTGAAAGGCACCTCCGGCGATCAGTACATTTACGCCGGTCCGGGCACCACGGTCGCGCTTGGAGCGAACTCAGTTGGTGCGGCAGAAGAGCACAATGCGCGCGCCTTTTTCGATGAAGCCGATTTACGCACCTATCATGCGCTCAGCGTTGCCAAACCGGAGCATCACGGCTTTGGATTCTTCGAGGGCCACGATCAGACATCCCTCTTGTACCGAGCGAAGTTTCTACACGCGGAGGAGGAACGCCCGTAAAGTTGTTTGGCCCCCAATTACGAATTCTATCCCTGCCGCCGAGTTCGGAAGAGCCCGGTGCTCTAACTGGCTCGGTCAATGGTCAACAAAGGCGGGTGCTACATATGCGCCATTTCCATCTTTACAGGGATGTTTTGCCGGACCTCTACGGTAATCAGTTGGGCGAAGATATCTCTTCTACTTCTACGGTTCGAGAGGTTTCGCTGGTCTGCCCAAACGACCAGGAACTGACCCGTCCTGGTGTTTAGCGCAGTCCGAGGAGCGTCAAACGCTGTATCGTTCCGCGTAAGGCGAAGGACGTTTCCGATCGCATCACCCCTCGCGGACAACAAACGCGCGAAGATGTCGTTGCCATTCTCCCATACGACCAAGTAGGCATCATAGCGCCTGCTATACACGATCGAGGGGGTATTCCTTGAATAAAGCGCCTCAATCGGGAAGTTGGCGCCAATCAGCTTACCAGCGCTCGATACGAACTGACCCAGCATTTGATTTCCTTGAAAGCGGACAAAGACGACTAGGTAGCGGTCTCTAATAGAATCGAGTGCGACGCTGGCCGCGTAGAAACCTTCGGGAAAGACATGGGAAATAACGATTGGTTTTCCAACTAACTCGCCGCCAGGGGAGATGCGTCGGCCTTTGAGATTTTCTTCTTTTTGATCCCTCCACGTTGCGAAAAACTCGCTGGCTTCGGGGTTGTAGATGACCTGACCGTTGGGTGCAGGGGCACTGAGTGGGTCTTCTGCAGCGCCGGCCGCGATAGTAATCCTGTCATCGACTGGGCCACCATCATGTGAGACGGTCTGTCCAAAGATGCCGGGGACGGGCCCAGATTCAAAGACCCTTCCAGTCACGAGATAGCTATTGTACTGGGCGTTATACGCGCTCGAGATTTCAAAGCCCGCGTCCGAGATGCGAAACGCGGTACCAGACCGGCCGTCATTGGACAGTATTTGTCCAAAGGCGTCGTTAAAGTCCGAGTTGTCCTGATCGAATGGCTGCTGTTGCCATGTCACGAGGTAGTTATTATCCATGCGATTGTGAGCTATCGAGGGATCACTCTGTGAATCCATCTCAGTGACAATCGGGATATTGTCCCCAAGTAGTCTCCCCTTTGCAGAAACGCGTTGACCGAATATATCGTTTCCTGTAATCCGTGCGTTGCGGTCGTCCGTCCATACGACCATGTATTGGTTATCCACTCGGTTATAAGCCACCGCAGGCGACTGGCGGAAGGACGACACACCGCTGGATAAAACAAAGTTCCGCCCAATCGGTTTCAAGGCAAGATGAGAATGTGATGAATCGACGCGGTGTATTTCCGCCTCTAACCTCATCTGATTGGCGGAATACGAAGCCGATGTAAGCACCAATAGCGATAAGGTTAAGGAAATCTTCGAAGTTCGAAGGCTCTGAGCCACGGTTGACATCTCCGGGATAAAGAAGGGTTTCACAGCATTCTGCGGCAACTGAGGCGACGTTGTGAGCCGACCGGCAGGCTTACTGTGGCTAACGCACATTGGGCGCCTTTTTGTTGATGGGACCTGTTGCATATAGCCGCTTCCACCGTATCGAGGTTTCTGCAGCGAGCAGCAACGTGGTCAATGAAACATGAAATCCGATGTGCTGCCTCACATAAAAACGTAGGTTCTGGACCATACCTGTATTAACCAGATAAAGGGGGGAGGCTTTGATGAGCCGTTGACGAGGCTTGGCTTTGTAGCACAACTAATGCCAATCCTGTAGCACAAGTTTGCGCATTAGATCACGGTGCTTCGGTCTTGGCAGTCACAAGCAGTCGCGCTGGCCTGCTCGGATCCATTAGCTGTAGCCCCGGTTACTATCTTCCAATGCCAACACGTTACTACGTAACATACACACCATCATGTCGGCCGCCGCTAACCAATGAGAAGGCACCGCAGCTTAACGGCCTGGCTGCTCGCAGTTGTCCTGACCGCGGCACAGACTCTGCTCGTCGTCCACGGCGCCGCGCCGCACACGCATCCCCACGCGGCCGAGTGTCAGATCTGCACATATGCAGGCAGCTTGAGTCATGCTTTGTCGGGCCCTGTCCTGGTCTTCTTTCCGCAGATCGCCGAAACACCTGGATGTTCATTCTCCGCGAAGCAATCCAACTCCGGTAGATATTTCACCCCCGCCGCACGCGCCCCACCGCGAATCGCCTCCGTCTGATCTCCATATGCTAATCCATCAGTCGCTTTGACCGTGCGCGCCTCCCGGGGCGCGGCATGGTCTCGAGGAGATTCCATGATGACCCGAATGCACGCGGTTCTAGCCGCGATTGCGGCTAGCTCAGTTTTTGACTCGGCGCCCTCATCGGGGCAGCAGCGGGTCACCGACAATGCCTTTAATCCCGCGATCAGCGTGATTCTCGACGGCCGCTACGGCAGTTTTTCCAACGATCCGGAAGACTACGAACTACCCGGCTTTCAGCTGGGCGGCGAAGCCGGACCGGGCGAGGAGGGCTTTCACCTGGGCGAATCGGAACTGACCATCAGCGCCAACATCGACGATCGGTTCTTCGGTTGGTCTACCGCAGCCTTGCACAGCGAAGACGGCGAGACCGAGGTGGAACTCGAGGAGGCTTATCTTGAGACGCTGGGGCTGGGACAGGGATTCACCCTCCGGGGCGGCCGGTTTTTCTCGGCCATCGGTTACCTGAACCAGATCCATGTCCATGCCCAGGACTTCGTCGATTTTCCACTGATCTACCGTGGCCTGTTCGGTAATCAGTACAACGATGACGGCGTGCAGATCCGCTGGGTAGCTCCCACCGACTTGTTCCTCGAACTCGGCACGGAAATCCTGGGTGGCAACGACTTTCCCGCCTCGCGCGCTGAAGGCGACGACATCGGCGCGGTCACCGCTTTCGTGGATATGGGCGGCGATTTCGCCATCGGCCACAGCTGGAAGTTGGGTCTCTCTTTTCTCGATGCGGACGTCGAGGAACGCGAGGGCGGCGGGCACGGGCACGGCGAGGCAGAGGAAGAAGAAGCCGAGGTCACCTTTACGGGCGATAACCAGATCGCCGGCTTTGATTTTGTCTACAAATGGGCGCCAGGGGGCAATCCGACTGAGAGCAATTTCCAATTCCAGGCCGAATTTTTCACCCGCAACGAGGACGGTGGCGTGACGATCGCCGAGGCGATTCCCGCGACCACTACGCTCGATGGCCGACAGTCAGGCTGGTATGCGCAGGGCGTTTATCAGTTCATTCCCAGGTGGCGAGTCGGCCTGCGCTACGACGAATTAGACGTCGATAACAACGGGTCCAATCCCGACGTGCTCGCCGAGGCTGGATTCGACGACGAAGGCCACACACCACGGCGTTACAGCGCGATGATCGACTATACCCACAGCGAGTTCAGCCGCTTTCGGTTGCAGTACAACCGAGATGAATCTTACCCCGACTCGGACAATCAGTTCTTCGCCCAGTACATCGTGAACCTAGGCGCGCACGGCGCGCATCGATTCTAATGAGGACCACATGAAGCCCATGTTTAAAATCTCGAAACCTGCCGAAATCCCCCTATCCCCCCTTTTTAAAAGAGGGGCGCAGGGGGGATTTAATCGCTATGTGGTGGCCGTCCTAGGTCTTCTTGCTGCTCAATGCGCCGCCGCCGAGCTTCAGGTCTTCGCCTGCGAGCCTGAATGGGCGGCATTGGCCCAGCAGCTGGGCGGAGAAGACGTGGAAGTCTACACCGCCACCACGGCGTTCCAAGATCCCCATCGGATTGAGGCGCGGCCGAGCCTGATCGCGCAGACGCGCCAGGCGGATTTAATGGTGTGTTCCGGCGCGGAACTGGAGATTGGCTGGCTGCCGCTGCTGTTGCGCCAGTCTGGCAACGGTCGCATTCAGATCGGACAGCCCGGCTACTTCGAAGCCGCCGCTCAGGTCGAGCGTCTCGAAATCCCCGAGCGGGTCGATCGCAGCATGGGCGACATTCATCCTTCCGGCAATCCCCACGTGCACTTGGACCCGCGCCGGCTGCTGACGATCGCAGAGGAACTCACCGATCGCATGCAGGCGTTGGATCCCGAACAAGCGGATGAGTATCGAGCGCGCCTCGAAGGTTTCAAGTCTCAATGGATCCAGGCGATCGCGCATTGGGAAGCGCGAGCGGCACCGCTTGAAGGCGTTCCTGTGGTGGTGCATCACCGCACCTGGGCATATCTGTTCGATTGGTTGGGGCTAGAGACGGCCGGCGAGTTGGAACCAAAGCCCGGCATACCACCCACGGCCGCGCATCTGGCGGAACTTCAAAGCCGGCTGGAGGAGCAACCGGCAGCGATGGTCATCCGCTCCGCCTACGAGAGCGAGCAAGCCTCGCAATGGCTGAGTGAAAACGCCGGGATACCCGCGGTCATGCTGCCGTACACGGTGGGCGGCTCGGAGGCGGCCGATGACCTTTACGGGTTGTTCGCCGACACCATAGACCGGCTGCTCAATGCCCTTTCGAAGGATCCACAATGACGCTGGAGATGATGGCCGGCATCCTTGGCCCTGCCTTTATTGCGGGATTGCTGGTGCTGGCAACGCATGTGCCGCTAGGGCGCGAGGTGCTGGCGCGGGGCATTATCTTTATTGATCTCGCGGTGGCGCAGATCGCGGGACTGGGTGTCATCGGCGCGCGTACGCTGCATCTGGAGCCGGGCGGCTGGGCAGTGCAGGTGATCGCCTGCGTCGCGGCCTTGGCCGGCGCCCTGGCGCTGTATAGTATGGAGCGACGCTGGCCCGAGATCCAAGAAGCTCTGATCGGCACAGCGTTCATTCTTGCCGCAACCGGCGGCATTTTGCTGCTGGCCAAGAATCCGCATGGTGGTGAACACTTGCGAGATCTGCTGGCCGGCCAAATCCTGTGGGTCACCTACAATCAACTGTTGCCGCTGGCGCTGTTAAACCTTGTGATCTTGGCCCTGTGGGCTACCCTTCGGCGAAGGGTCGGATCGATTCTGTTCTATAGCCTGTTCGCGCTTGCTGTCACCGCTGCAGTGCAAATGGTGGGCGTCTTCTTGGTCTTTGCCAGCCTCATCATTCCGGCGCTCGCCATCCGTAACATGGGCGGCGCGCCCGCCCTTATCGCAGGCTATACGCTGGGCGCGGCCGGTTACGCGCTGGGACTCGTGCTTTCGGCCCTGTTCGATCTGCCTTCGGGCGCGGTGGTGGTGTGGTCACTGGCGGCCGTTGCCGCGGGCTTCAGCGCAGTGGCTGGCTCCGAGGGCGCTGCGCCCCACCAAAAGTGCTAGACTAGGAAGTGGAAGCTGATTTCGAGACCGCATCAGCCACGCGATGAACATCATTACTCGCGGATGTTCTAAGCATGGGAAAACCAAAGCGGCAGGAGGTTATTCATGCCCAACAAATTCCATAGACTGCCCGTCCGATCCTTGGCCGTGGATACGGTGGTACTCCGCTCCCGTCAGGGCTTACCGGAGTCTGTGACGATGGAAGACCCGGCGACCAACGTCATGACAGACCTGACGCGCGTCAAGGTCTTCACCATATTGCCCGACACGACCATCGACGATGCTCTGCAGAAGATGATTCACGCCGAGGTCCGGCTACTGATCGTCACCGGTGCCGGCGATAACGTGCTGGGCGTCATTAGCGCCTACGACATCATGGGCGAGCGACCGATAGGGATAGGCACCGCCCTGGGCATTCCGCGCAGCACGATCCAGGTCAAGCAACTCATGACGCCGCGTGATGAGATCGAGGCGCTGCGGATGATCGATGTCGAGGATGCGCGCGTGGGCGACATCGTGGCGACACTGCGCGGCGCCGGGCGTCAGCACGCGATCGTGGTGGACAGGGATAGGCCCGGCAACGAGATCCTGCGTCCTCCACGAATGAGCTGGAATAGCCGCGATATCTGGCACGAGCACGCGGTCGTGCTCAGGCGCCGCCCGGGTCAGGAGATCCTCCGCGGGATCTTCTCCCTGACCCAGATCGCGCGACAGTTGGGCATGGCGATTGAACCGGACGGCAAGGCGCAGAGCTTCGCCGAGCTGGAGCGAGCCCTGGCTAGCGCCTGACGCTGGCGGCTGGTTTTCGCGCGTCGGGCAAGCCCGCTCGCGGGAGCAGCCTTCATGCTCGCAGAAGGCATACCTTAACTGCGGCTCCGCTGCGGATCAACGGTCACCGGTGCGTTCCCGGTCCAAGTCCGTACACGCCACCTTAACCGGGTTGCTCGGTAAAGACGCGGCTTGCGTAGATGTCTTCGGCCTCGATGGTCATCAGGTCGATCTTGGTCAGACTCTTGGAGCTGGTGGCGAATAAGCGGTTCGCCTGCCGCAGGCGCGCGCGATCCAGCGCATTGCGAATCGAACGCGCGTTTGAAAAGTATTCCTGCTTTTTGCGCAGCCGGATGTACTCTACAAATGCCTGCTCGCCATCGGCGCTGAGGCGGTAGTTCTGCTCGGCCAGCATGAGCTTGGCGATAGCCAGCAACTCTTCACACGTGTAATCCGGAAAATCCAGGTGATGCGCGATGCGCGAGCGCATGCCGGGATTGCTCTGGAAAAACTTCTCCATTCGATCGCGATAGCCGGCCAGGATCACGACCAGATCGTCGCGGTTATTTTCCATCACCTGCAGCAGAATCTCGATGGACTCTTGCCCGTAATCGCGCTCGTTTTCCGGCCGATACAGGTAATAAGCTTCGTCGATGAACAGCACACCGCCCATTGCCCTCTTGATGACCTCCTTGGTCTTGGGTGCGGTGTGTCCGATGTACTGGCCTACCAAATCGTCACGCGTTACCGCAACCAAATGACCCTCGCGCACGTACTCCAGGCGGTGCAGGATCTTCGCCATGCGTGAGGCGACCGTGGTCTTCCCCGTGCCGGGATTGCCCGTGAAGCTCATGTGCAGCGTGGGGGTATCAGAAGAGAGATGTAGCTTCTGCCGCACACGGTCCACCAGCAGCAGCGCCGCAATCTCCCGAATGCGGGTCTTGATGGGCTTTAGACCGATCAACTCGCGGTCCAACTGATCCAGCACAGCCTCGACATCGGACTTGTGGAACTCGGCCTCAAGATCCACGGGCGCGTCATCCGGCATTTCTATGTTGCCTTTGTCAGCCGACATACAAGTCCTTCTTGCAAGGGCTGTAACGCCTTGACTGAATGCTCATGCAGATTCGACTCACTAAGTAAGGACTAGTGGCTCGATCGGCGTGTATAGCCGCTAAATTCGGCGGAATCATTGACTGGCGTCCCCCGCCGGCGCCAATATTCAGGTTGCGGGCCTAATATACACGATGATCCCTAAAATGAAGCGCCCGCGCATGTCGAATGTGTCGTGAGGTGTTGCGGAAAGAACGTGGCGGCAGACGATTACGAGCTTACTGACAGCCCTCAGAGACCGAACAACATCTACTCGAACATCCCGGAACATATCCCCGGTGAGATATTCGAAGAGCTCGTGCAGTCGGCAGCTTGCAGAATTGAGCGCATTATCTCTCTGGGGCATACAACGCCCAAGGGGCATTGGTATGATCAAGACAGGGATGAATGGATCATTCTCCTCAAAGGCAAGGCGAGGTTGCTATTCAAAGATCGCAGTGAAATGCTGGAGATGAATCCGGGAGACTACATCCACATCCCCGCCCATCGCAGGCACAGAGTGGAATACACCAAGCCCGATGAGGAGACCATCTGGCTGGCGATCCATTACTAAGAAGTCGTTTCAGAACCGTGGATGATGTCGTTCAGGCCAGGCGCGAGGCGTTCGAGCAGCGCAGTTGAAACGCTAGTCAATGAGCATCGTAGAACGCCTCACAACTTCGCTTCAATGCGCCAGACACAGTTTTGAAACGACTTCTAGGTGGTGATCATGGCTACTTCGCATTTCACGGCTATCCTCGGGATCGATCATGCACTGGTGCAAGCGCCAATGGCTGGCGGCGCGACGACGCCGGAGCTGGTCGCCGCGGTCAGCAACGCGGGTGCTTTAGGCTCTCTCGGCGCAGCGCTACTCTCGCCATCGGCCATCATCGAAAGCGTGCAACGAATCCGATCGCTCACCATCCATCCTTTCAACGTCAACCTGTTCGTTATGGATCCGCCTCGGCCGAACGATTCTGCGATCGCGCGGGCGCAAGCGCTGCTCGCTCCGATCCGCGCTTCACTGGGCCTCGGTCCCGCGACGACACCATCCAAGTTCTGTGAGGATTCGCGAGAACAGATCGCCGCGCTCCTGGAGCTCGCCCCGCCGGTCGTGAGCTTCACCTTTGGGTTGCTCGATGGCGGCACTGTCTCACGCTTCAAACGGGCGGGATGCGTCGTCATCGGCACGGCAACCACCGTCGCGGAGGCACAGGCTTGGGAGTCTATCGGCGCCGATTTCATCTGCGCGCAGGGCGCAGAGGCCGGGGCGCACCGAGGCACTTTCCTCGGGGACTTTGAGCAATCCTGCATCGGCCTCATGGCACTCATCCCCCAGGTGACCGCGGCGGTGAAGCGGCCCATCATCGCGGCAGGCGGGATCATGAACGGGCGCGGGATCGCTGCCGTGTTGATTCTTGGCGCGCAGGCGGCACAGCTTGGCACCGCCTTTCTGTGCTGCCCGGAATCAGGCATTCACCCCGGCTGGAAGCAAAGGCTGCAAGCGGCGCGCGATGATGATACCCGCTTGACTCGTGCCTTTTCCGGCAGGTACGCGCGCGGCATCGTCAACGAGTTCATGGAGCGAATGCGCCCGTTCGAGAAAGAGCTGCCGCCCTACCCTATGCAGAATGCGCTGATGGGCGAAATTCGTCAGGCTGCCGCAAAGGCCGATCGCCTTGAGTTCATCCCGCTGTGGGCGGGGCAAGGGGCAGCGATGTCGCGTCCGCTGCCGGCTGGCGAGCTCGTGCGCACCCTGATCGAAGAATTGCACGCAGTCCTGCCCAGTTCATTGTAGATCGCAGTCGGTTGCGATCGGCCTCGGCGCTAATTCGTTAGTCCGCCAGCGCCACCTCGACGAGGTTATCGCAATAGGTCGGTGCGTGACCCATATTGACGAATGCCTTAGAACTTACACAGTTCACCGAACCACCACCGCGATTCTTGCTGCGCCAGTAGCCTAGGGTCGCGACTACGACACCGGCCTTGACGTCATCTGTGACACGCGCCTGGGCGTGGAAACCGCCGCGGTCATTGAAGACTTTCACCCACGCGCCTTCCCGAATACCCCGCGCGGTCGCATCGGCTGGACTGATCAGCACGAACTGCTCGCCCTGGCCCTTGATCTTCTTTGCCTCGTTCGCGTAGCAGGAATTCAGGAAGCCGTGACTCTTCGGCGAGACGATATTGAGTGGAAATCTCTGCGCAAGCTGCGGATTGGTCTGCGGGTTCTCCTTCGGCGGTACGTAGCCCGGAACTGGGTCGATCGGCTCGCCGCCCTGCATGGCTTCGTACATCTGCCGCAACGGCGGCGCTACAAAATTGCCTTTCACAGCCCCGCTCGCCACAAACTCGCACTTGCCAGAAGGCGTGGGAAAGTTGCCGTCCTTGTGCGGGCAGCGATCGTCGGGCGTACCGTTATTCAGATGCGCGTAGCCGCGGCTCAGGAAGGTCTCCATCGTAATGCCCTGCATCTGCGGCGTGTCCCAGTCGATGTAGTGCTGGATCATTTCCCGATCCGTACGCGTGAATTGCGGATCGTTGAAGCCAAACGTTTTTGCGAGCCGCCGGAAGATCTCGGTGTTCGAGGCGCACTCGCCCTGCGGTTCGATAGCCTTCTGGTTCAATGTCCAGTAGAAGTGTCCCCAGGAGAACATCATGTCATCGTGCTCGCCGGCCATGGTCGCGGGCAAGATGATATCTGCGTAGGACGCGGTGTCGGTGATGAAGTGCTCCGCGGCGACGGTGAATAAATCCTCGCGCGCGAGACCTCTTGCAATCGTGTCTGTCTCCGGCGCCTGGGACATCGGGTTCGCGTTGTAGACCATAAGCGACATGATCGGCGGGTCTAGGTTGATCTCGCCAGTGAGCGCGGCGCCGAGCTGAAGTGAGTTGACCACGCGTGTGCCTGGCTTTATCCACTCGGGCCGACATACGCGGTCCCAATGCACTGGGAATTCCCACACCGGCATCTGCAACAGCCCGCCACCGACATGGCGCCAAGAGCCGGTGAGCGCAGGGATACAACAAACCGCGCGGATGGTCTGGCCGCCGCCGGCGGAACGCTCCAGCGCAACGCCTAAGCGGATGACCGACGGTTGCGTGTGGTAGAACTCGCGCGCGAGTTTACGAATGTCATCGGCGGCTACTCCGGTGATGTTTTCTGCATACTCCGGTGCGAACTCTTGGACGCGCGCTTTCAACTCATCGAATCCGACGGTGTACTTCTCGATATAGTCGTGATCGAGCAGGTCGTCATTGATGAGGATGTTTATGAGCGCCATGGCCAGCGCGCCATCGGTGCCGGGCCGGGGCACGATGTGCCAGTCGGCTGCTTTAGCCGTGCGTGAACGAAATGCATCGATCACAATGATCTTGGCGCCGCGCTTCTGAGCTTCCTTGATGATGCGCCAGTGGTGCAGGTTGGTGCTGGCGCTGTTGCACGCCCAAAGCACGATGTACTTCGAATGGATAAAGCTCTCCGGGTCGATGCCGCCGGTCGGGCCCACGGTCAGCAGCCACGCGGTAGATGAGCCGGATGCGCAGAAGGTTTTCTCGCAAACCGTCGCGCCCAATCTATTGAAGAAGGCATCGCCGACGTTCAGGCCCTGCAACAGCCCTTCGTTACCCAGATAGTTATAGGGCAGGATCGCCTCGGCGCCATATTCATCCATGATCTCCGTCCAGCGGCGCTTGATGGTGGACAACGCCTCATCCCACGTGATACGCACGTACTGGCGACTGCCCTTGGGCCCATTGCGTTTCAGCGGATAGAGCACGCGATCGGCATTGTAGTGATGATCGTGATAGTCCTTGAGCTTCACGCACAGTCCACCACGCGTTAACGGATGCTCGGGATTGCCTCGGACTTCGACTAGCCGACCCCCTCTCACCTTGTAAATCATCGCGCAGGTATCCGGGCAGTCGTGCGGACAACCGCCGAAGAAGGTTTGTTCTGAAGGCTTCATGGTCGCCACGGTGCGTTCCTCCGATGTTTTATGCGAGCTTGGCATCTCGCGATCCATACGCCCGCCCCAACTATCTGGCCGCAATACAGTATCGGGCGGCTGGACTGCGGTGCTGATGGGCCACCATTAACTGCTACATTAGGATTCACATATACTGCGGATCTCTAGGCACGAGCAAGTGGATCATGAACTGCGGCTACGCATCTAGACTCACGCATCATTCTGGCCATGGAATGGTAGGCATCCAGAAACCAGGGCGTAACCTTCGCTCTCTGGATTTTCATTTGCGCCCAAATAGTAGCTATCGAGTGCTTAAATCTCTGTGTGAGTACCATCTAGCACACCAACCAGCACAGAGTAATGAGCGAGTCTAAAGTAACTTACCACCGTATCTATGCGGTCGTCCGGCAGATCCCTGCGGGCAGAGTAGCAACCTACGGCGACGTGGCGGAATCTGCCGGGCTTTCCGGCCAGGCCCGTCTGGTTGGCTATGCCCTGCACGCACTGCCGCCACACTCAACTGTGCCTTGGCATCGAGTCATCAATGCCAAAGGCGGAATCAGCGCTGGCCATCACCGTCAAGGTGCGGACGTGGAGCAACGAATCCGTTTGGAGGCAGAAGGAATCGTGTTCCAAGCCAACGGGCGTACGTCGCTCGAACGGTTCCGTTGGCGGCCAGAGAACGCATTGCGGTCTGATCGTGGGGCGTACCCGAGTTTACCTTGCGAAGGCGATGCAGCCAGAGATGTGAAATTCATGAGTCTGGCCGTCCGTATGAAGCTGGATCTTGCTGGTTGCAAGGTGAGCCTACGGGACTGGCAAGCCATTCCAGTCGATACGCGCTGGGAACTTCATGAGATGGAAGCGGAGAGCGACGCCGCAATTGAGCGATTCCGGCGCCTGCTTGAACATGCGCTGGAGCAGGCAGATAGGCCGCCGCCGCACAGATTGCCAGTATCAGAAACGGCCAAAGTCAAGGAATGGACAGACGCAGCTGCGCCGCCGCAGAGGATTGCGGATTTGGACGACAGCCAGCAATTAGAGCACGATTGGCCGCGCCTTGGCCGCTATGGCCGCTATGTGCTCTGGTACCTCGCAACAAAAGGGGACATTCCGAGGTTTAAATCTGCGGTTCGAGAACTTCAAGCATTGTTGATCCGCTGACCATGCCGCGCTGCGTGCGTTGTGCTCGCAGCGATGGGAAAGGAGAAAGTGGCGCCTGCCGTGCCCCGCCCCCGGGTACTCGGCGCTGGGCCCTCGCAGCAGATCCAATGCGGTCGCCGGTGATTCAAGCAGCATGCCCCGTGATCCTCTCCGATCGCCCTCCCCTCCGGTGCCGCTAGAGGCAGAGGACATCTGTGTTTAGCTCTCGTCCGCATCCTGCCACGGCATCAGATGAATGCCCTCCATTAGCAATGACATTCGGATGCGCTCCCCAATGCCGAGATGGTTGCGTCTTACGACGTGCGTGGGTATGGTCGTCGACACCGTATGCCGTTCT
>JAPSGG010000029.1 GCA_031177845.1 Chromatiales bacterium | reverse complement strand
TATATGTTCAGCATCAAGTATAGTGTGCCTTCCGGGCTAATCTGGCTAACGGCCCTGCCGCACGCACAACACGAGCCAGCTCCATGGCCTGCGAGCCACGCAAATTCAACTGCCTGCCACGGCGCACAGAAAGGCATCAGGTGTCCGACGGGTGATGACTCATCGACCGACCTATATGTAGGCCGTCCGGGCTCCCATTCCCCCAGCCTCTTGCCCTCTCCGGACTCCCCATGGCCCCCAATCTCAGTTCCATAAATTTCCTAAAATCTTTCAAAGCCAAGCCATAGCAACTCACACATGCGTCATAAGCGTCACGCAGTCAGGTAATCGCAGCGTAGGAAGGAGCATAGCCACGCGCCTTCACGAAAGTGGCACCAGCGTCCTTCTGTAGAGTGGTTGTCGCATATGATCTCTAGCACAATTCGCTACATGAGCTTTCCGCTGACTGAGCCGCCGCCCGAATTCGCAAAAGAAATCGTTTCCGTGTTCCGCAAGCACGAGAGCCGCATAGGTACCATGCACCTGAAGAAGGGCTTGGCTAGCAATGAAGTTCTTATGGCGATTCGTGACGATCTGGTCCTGCTAGGCTTTGAGGTTGAAGCGAGCAAGATCAAAGCTGACAAAATCCAGCGGCCCGTTTTCTTCGGAGAGAACGGCCAGCCTACTTTGATGTACGAGATTGATGCTTATCATCCCATTTGGCGCTGTGGCTTTGAGGTGGAAGCGGGGCGTGCCTGGATGGGAAACGTGATCTATAGAGACTTAATTCAAGCCCTTGTGATGGTTCAAGTTGACACGCTAGTTTTAGCGGTCCCAAACGCGTACAGGTACCTGACCGGAGGCCGTGAGATCATAAATCAGGACTACGATAAGACGCGGAAGGTTGCGGAAACTCTATACGGCCATTCGCGGGTACGATTACCATACCGCCTGATACTTATCGGGTACTAGGATGGAGCAGCATAGCCATGCTTCTAAACGCCTGCTGTCCAGATGTGTGGCCTTATCTGCCACAGTGCCTCTTGACATAACTGCGCGTCCTCATCTGTGGAATGCGTTCGTTGCCGGTGCACATTAACTAAAGCAGTGGCGTGCGAGCCCATGTGCAGCCCATTGTCCAGCAGCGCCATCGAGCCATGCGCCAAGCTGGCGGTGATCTCCACACTATCCACTCGCCTAGTGTCCATAATGCATAGATCATTCCCAGTAAGAACTCTGTCTATCCCTAGCCCATGTGCTCGTGATGTGCACCCTCCGGAGCCTGCATGCCTGTCACGCCCGGATCAATCCCATCCCGCTGCAACTCGTCCCCGCTGGCGAGGCTCGCTACTGTCCCTCTAGGGTGGTCATACCAGCCTGGATCGTCATAGCTCGTGAGGTTTTCGCGCACCTTTAGAATCGTGAATAAGCCGCCCATGGTGATGTAGTCGAACGGCCCGTAGCCGCCGACCATCGGAATGCTATTGGGCGGCACCGCCATACGACCGCTTTGCACGTGTTGTCCGTGCTCACCCATGCCGTCCGTGCCCATCGTCATCATGTAGGCCGGTACCAGCGAGCGCACTTGTTTATCGAGATCCCCTGGTTTCATACCGATCATGTTCGGCAGCTGGTGACCCATCTGGTTCATCACGTGGTGGGTCATGTGACAGTGCATCGCCCAGTCACCGGGCTGGTTTGCGATGAATTCGAACGCCCGTGACTGGCCAATCGCCGTAAGCACGCTCGTTTCAATTTGCTGCGCAGATTCCGGGATTTGCCCGCCGTCGGTCTCCACGATCGGAAACTGGTAGCCGTGCAGGTGAATTGGGTGGTGACTCATAGCCGCCACGTTGGCCAAGCGGATACGCACGCGATCGCCGAGTTTGGCAACCATGGGCTCGGTGCCGGGAAAGGCCTTGGCATTAAACGTGAAGATGTTGAAATCGGTCATCTCAAACGGATTTGGCCGCGCCGTCCCCGGATCGATCCGCCATTCGGAGAGCATGAACGCGAAGTCGCGATCGGGGCGCGGGCGTCTCGGATTACGCGGATGAATGATGAAAAGACCCATCGTGCCTAGCCCCATCTGCGTCATCTCATCATGATGCGAGTGATACATGTGCGTGCCGTGCTGGACGAGCGTGTATTCGTATTTGAACGTCTCCCCGGGCCTGATGATCTTCTGATTCAGGCCGGCCACACCATCCATGCCATTGGGCAACAGAATGCCATGCCAGTGCACGCTGGTGCCGGCCGGGAGCTTATTGGTCACATAGATGCGTATGCGATCACCCTCGACTGCCTCGATGGTGGGACCGTGCACTCGGCCGTTGTAGCCCCAGCACTTTGCCCGCAACCCCGGCGCGAACTCGTGATCGACTACCTCGGCGATCAGATGATAGACCTTGACGCCGTCCACGATCTTCCAAGGCAGGGAAACGTTGTTTGGCGTGATGACCGGGTTGTAGTCCTTGCCCGGTTGACCGGGTGGCAGACCCGCATAGTCGGCCACGCTCAAGTGGTAAGGCTTTTCTTGGCGCTGTATGTTCGTCTGCTTACGCTGCCCTGTCTGGGCATTGGCGAGCATAACTGCACCGCCCGCCATAGCGGCGCCGGTGGTTAAGAATCTGCGTCGTGTAACCATGCCATTCACCTCGGGTTAAGCTGGTTCGTTCGAACATTACATTTCAGGCAAGGAGATCGTGGGTACAGCGCCCGCCGAAATCTCCACCGGCACTGCCTCCAGCTCCGTCATTTGCCCGCTCAGTATCTGTTCGAGCGCAGTGCGCGCAAGCCAATACTCATTCAGGGCATCGATGTACCGCAGGCCAGCATCGATCTGCTGGACCTTTGCCAGCAACAATTGGAAGATACCAAGCTGCATGGCGTTGAACTGCAGCTGAGTGTCGTTGACGATCTGCGTGGACAACGGCAACAGCACAGACCGCACGTGCAGTGCGCGGGCGCGGGCGCTTGCGACGCTGGCTCGTGCGGCCCGCACTGCCGCCCGAATTTGAACAGCCTTCGCCCAATAGATTTGTTGAGCCCGGCGCAAGTCGGAGCGGGCGGCGGCAATCCGGGCGCGGCCTTGATTGAAGATCGGCAGCGGCACGCTCAACGACGGCCCGACCTCCCACTCGCCTTCCTCGCGTTCCGCATCAACACCCGGTGCGACAAAGGGGATCAGCGCAGTCGCATCCGTAAAGCCCAAGATGGCGGCGGCGCTTTGGATCTCCTTACGCGCCGCGCTAAGATCCAGACTCGCCTTGACCGCCTGCTTCTCCAGATTGGTGACTTTCAGTGGCTCCGCAGGCGCATCAGGCAACCGCGGGGCAAGGGTCCATTGGGTGTTCTGTCCCCACAGGCCCATCAAGGCGTTCAGCCGTTCGCGATCCTGTATCAACCGAATCTCGGCCGTGGCCAATACCAGCCGCGACTGCTGATAAAGCGCCTGCTCGCGTGCCAGATCGAGATGGGTGATGTTGCCTGCCTCATGAAGCCGCCGGGCCGCCTCCGCCGAGGCGGCCGTGCTCTTGACCACCTGCTGCAGGAATTCGAAGCGCTGCTGATCAGCCTGTGTCTGATAAAATTGCGCCCGCACCTGTGCCGCCAGGTCGATCACGGCGCCGGTAACGCGGAGCTTGGCAGCCTCGAACTCGGCGGCTGCGATCTGCTTGCGCAGCGGACGGTATAGGATGCTCAGGAAATCCTGCACGATATTAAACGTCAGATCGACCGACCTACCATCCAATGGAAATCCGACCGCAGCATCGAATATCGGGTTGCTCAGTAGCCCCGCCTGCACCAGGTTCGCCTGCGCGAGGTTGAGGTCCTCATAAACTGCCTGCAGTCTCCGGTTGTTGAGCAAGGCGATCTGCACGGCCTCATCCGCGTTGAGCGTCGCGCGTAGCATTTCCTGCACGGCCGTCTGCACCGCAGCATCCTCATCGGTGTCACGGTTCCACTGGATGCGCTCGCCGGTGCGCTTGGCCACCGTGGCCTTTACATCAGCGAAGCCGGCGTCCTTTAGAATAGAGGCGCACCCTGTCGCTAGAACCGCCACCAGCGTAATCGCCGCCGTGCCAAATATCCCCGCCGCCCTCTTTCGATAAAGGAGAGTCCGCGCAGACTGGACCAGGTCAGTGCCCATGATCCATGCCCTCCATCCCCTTCATGCCTTCCATGTCCTTCGAGTGTTCCATCCCTGGCATGCCAGCGCCGGCCTTTTCCACCATAGATGTGCTCTCGTCGGCCGCAAGCGCCTGCGATGGTGACGTTACTGGTGCTGCAGCAGCGTTGGGATTCGCGGGGTGATCGGCTTCGAATTCGGGAAGAGTCACATGGCTGGCGCAGCCAGCGATAAGGAGTACTCCGGCGCTGGCCAGCAGCCCGGACCTAAATGGGATAACGCGCATTGCGGCGTTCCTCCATCAGCCACTTGTTGAACGGCGCTGTGCACGGCCGTTAAAGCGGTCGTCACAGCTAACAGCAACGGTTAAGACTGATAGAAGACGCGTGGAGGGTAGGGACTTGGAGTGGTGTAATGCTGCTGGAGCAGAACAGGGATCTCGCGTGGGCGATCGCTGCCCACGCAGGTCATTTGAGGATGATTACTGACGAGACCGGCAGCGCAATGGCCACAGATATCGCAGCCCTTGCAACAGTTATCGTCCGCGCACAAGCGGCCTGATTGTTTATCGCTGTCGTCATGGACTTGATGATCGGCGTGCTGGCCATATTGGTGATCCGCCATATCTGCATCCATTGCCATATGCCTGCCGCAGTTTGAACCCGTTAACGTAGAGACGCAGGGGGCCGCAGAAGCAAGCTGGCCCTGCAGAAAAGCCAGCAGGAGGATGCTATGGACAAGCGTGATGAAGTACCGCCTCATTAGATGCAGTCAAAACCTCTTTGGCCTGGCATCACGTGTTCAATGCTGACTGGTGTAGCTTTGCGAATCGAACAGCCATTTAGAAGCAGTCATCTCCCATTTCCTGCACTGCGGCTTAACCGCGGCGGAGCAGGCGCCCTACAGCGCCCATAAGTTCGGCGGTGCGCTCGCGCCGGTTGCCCTCTTTAGCACCCATCACACAGTGACGAACGTGCTCATCAAGCAGCCCAAGTGCAACTTTATCGAGCGCGGCTTGAACCGCGCTAATCTGCGTAATGATGTCGATGCAATAACGGTCCGCTTCAACCATGTGTATCAGTCCGCGAACCTGCCCTTCAGCGCGTTTGAGGCGCGTGAGGAGCTGATCCTTCATGGCGCTATAGCCGCGCATTTCGTTCGTTGCCATGGCTTCCACTTCTAATGATGCTCGTGATGAGCGTGGACGACTGCATGGCCAAGCCCGCGGGTGATCAGGTAGCGGTTGACCGGAAAGGCGGCGACATAGGCGACGGCAAGTGCAAAGGCAAGGCTGCCCCAAAAAAGTAGGCTGGCAAGACCTGCCTCCATGGCCCCTGGAATGACTAGCATGATCAAGTTATCCACGATCTCCATAATCGCTATTGACACCGTATCGGCCGCCAGCGCGATCGGGATCACCGTGCGGAGGACTATGCCGGAGCGAAGCAGTGGCAAACTGGTCAGCAAATAACCGAAGAAAAACGCTAGGACCACCGCCAGAGCAATGGTAGCCCCCGCGCTCCACCCGAGCGCTGTGCCAATCACCATCCCAGCGATCTCGCCGATGGCACAACCGGTGAGACAGTGGGCAGTCGCAACCGCGCTTATTCGGCTGAGCGAGGGCGCTGCGGTCTCCTCTGCCATGTGGGAAGCGTGTGCGTGATCGGTCATCTCGATTCCCCTAACATCAACGAGCGACTGATACTATACCCCCGTATGGTATATTTCAAGCTAACATGGCGCATGGCGCATTAGCATCTATCTCTCAGTCATAGCTATGTCGGCAGCTTGGCCCAGTCGCTCTTGCAGCGATCTGCTTGGCACATGCCGCTAAGCGAGAGATGGCCACAACACCGTCCACGCTAGATGCATGGTTCAGCATCGCAGATGGCCTATTCACAACAACTCATGCAGGCGTGCCTAGCGGAAAGGCACGGCAATCCAATCCGTTCGGCTGGCAATAGGTGTATGCCTAAATCGCCGGTAAGCGCTAAGCTCATCGCTGCCTACCGATGTATTGACAGCAACTGAGGCCAAGGCGCACACGAGCTATTTCACGTCGCAGTGTTGATAGGGCTGGGATTCCACTGGAACTTTATTCATCGGTTCGCTAACGGCTTGCGCGTCGAGCGGGACAGCGCTGATGCCCGATGTAACGCCATTGGGTCGTCATAGTTGTGACGTGCCCATGAGAGCACTGTCCCTGTGACAAAGTCCTGTGATGCACCGCATGAGGCCATTGATTTGCGATGCAAGCATCGGCGCCGCGTATAAGAAGGGATAGCTGGAATCCTGATTCACTAGGAGACTTGTAGGCTGCTCTAAATGCTGGGTGTGCAGCCGCCAAAGCGGGCAGTCGCCAAATCCTCAAGCAAGACACCGCAAAAGGCGTATGATGGTACATCAGCCTCAGGAGAGTGCTCCCCTACCATGTCAAAAGCAGCCGCCCACCCATCGGGAGCAGGGCGCAACGCAAATACCGTTCCGCAGACCACATCCTGCTCTGAGTCCACGGAAACTCAAATACACGCCCTCGATCTCGAACTAGAAAAATCCATGCGCTACCATCAGCGGCGAGGCCAGTTTTTCGATCGCATGCAGAATGTGACCATCATTGCCGTCGCCGTTCTTGGATGGGTGGCGTTCAGCGAGACCGCCGGCAGCGCAATAATAGGCAGTATCGGGATTGTGTTTGCGGTG
The DNA here is from genome assembly GCA_031177845.1 of Chromatiales bacterium. GTDB lineage: Bacteria > Pseudomonadota > Gammaproteobacteria > JACCYU01 > JACCYU01 > JAPSGG01. Next base: position 2,869 of record JAPSGG010000029.1, on the reverse strand, counting down.
CCGGGCGCGCTAGGACTTGTGCTGCTTTTGGCACATTGGGCACAGGCTCACGAGCTTCTGTTGAGGCGTTATGAAGGAGCTGGCCTGCGAATTGCGCAGTGAGGAGCATACGCTAGAGCATCTGGACCGCTGCACTACGCAAGACCACAGATCGTCGTCGCCACAGAGCCTCCAATCTATTGGGCGTTAAGCGCTTTTTGCGCCAACGAGGTTGTGTTGGCCTCGGGTAGGGAAATCAGTACCTGCGTAGAGTCAGTTTATTGCCACGCCTGCTCATGAACTTCGTCAAGTTTGACCGGCATCTTTTCTCAACAGCCCGCCAGGAAACATGATGACCCGCATACCGGGTTCGCAGGGGTTCGATCTGGCCAAGGGCCTCTTAGGTGCAGCGTTGGATGGCATCGCTATTGCCGATTGCAATGGTCGGATCAGGGAATTCAATCCGGCCGCAGAGGGAATATTCGGCTGCAAGCGCGCGGACATGCTTGGCAAGCGTTTGGAGGCTATTATCCCGCCCGCAATGCGAAAGGCGTTCCGCCAGGACATGGCTCATCCCCAGTGCGCGGGTAAAGGTATGTTCGTCGGCCGACGCGTTAAGGCAACGGGCGTGCGTGCCAATGGTTCGGAGTTCGGCATGGAGCTTGCCATCACCCGCGTGTCACTGCGGGGGCGATCGGCCTTCATGGCTGTCTTGCGCGACATCTCTGAGGGAAAGCAGGTCGAAGCGATGTGCGCTGCGGGCAGCGAGCGGCTGGACGCAGTGATGACGGAAGCGGGTGTTGCGAGCTGGGACTACGACCTCCTGACTGGCTGCCCTTCTGGACTTGAACAAAGCAGCCCGATGGTTGCTAAGTACACCAATGGCGATGCCTCCGAGTGGAGCCTAACCAATCCGAAGGATCGTCACGAGGCGGTCGCCCGGTTCAAATCGGCGGTCGCTGCGGGCGGCGCCGGCTATTACACGGAATATCGGTTGTTGCACAAGGACGGAGTCACTGTGCGGTGGCTGGAGGTAAGCACGACCATCCTGCGCGATGAGACTGGCCGGTCGGCGCGTGCGGTCGGCCTTCTGCGGGACATCACCGAGCGCAAGGACTTCGAGGCTCGGACTTTGTTTCTCGCGCATAGGGATGAGCTCACCGGTTTGCCGAATCGGACGCTGGTCGCGGAGCATATCGGTCAAGCCATGGCGCAGGCCGACCGTAGTGGCGATCACGTTGCGTTGCTATTCGTAGACCTTGACCGTTTCAAGACCGTCAACGACTCGCTAGGACATGAGGTTGGTGACCAATTGCTCAGGCAGGTCGCCGCCCGCTTGGATCACCGCCTGCGCAAGAGCGACTTCCTGGCACGGCTCGGTGGCGACGAATTCATCATGGTCCTGCGGGGAGTCAAGAAGCCCGCAGATGCAGCCCGGGTCGCACGGAAGATCGTCGCTTCCCTTGCGCGCCCCTACCCAGTTGGCATTCATACATTACGTATCTCGTGCAGCATCGGCGTAAGCATCTACCCGGATGATGGCGGGGATACACAGACCTTGATGAGTAACGCCGATCGGGCGATGTATCACGTAAAGGATCGGGGCCCCGGTCATTACCAGCTTTTCTCACGGGAAATGGATACCCGCGTCGGCAGGGGCCGGTGATTGGGCGAAGATGATGGCGCTTTGGTAAATGTTTTATCGCGAAACCCGCCTTTTGGTTGCACTCCGGATCTGTAACCCGCTTTCACTCCGGCAACCAGTCGCGTGCATGCCAAACTTGACGGCACAGGCTGCTGGCTCGCACATAAGCCAATGCCACGCGTCATCGAGTCCGCCTCGTTTAGGGCCATCCTTCGCGAGGGGCCAAGTGATTTTATGACCCGCCGCTTTGAGCTGGGCAAAGTCGGTGAGTATTACTGCACTATTTGCCACGGCAGTGGCAGTGCCGATGTCATTAACCTATATACATCCGAACAACGGGCACGGCAGGATCATGAAGATGCTGTTGGGCGCTGCGAAGGGGCTAGCTAGTGGCAACGTGTATGAGCGGTCGGCGGCGCCATACTTTAATCCTCTGACTTACGTCCTCTGGCAAACGGGCAAACTGATGGCGGTCCTCCGGCCAGTCAGACGGGCAAGGCACCAGGAGCTGTCCGACTTCCTCAGCGGCGATAAGATCAAAGTCTCCATATACGGCCGGCAATGTACCGTGAACATCCAAGCGGCGCCTATTGCGGCTTAGCTTCGGCCGACGTCCGAGCGTCAATCACCAAGAAGGCCTCGCTGACGTAGTACTTTTCCGTATTGCATCCTTGATGTCTGGAATCAATGAGGCGGGCACGCTAAGAGATCTAATGCCGGTTGCCGCCAACAGAGCGGGTATCGCATTTGCTCTTCCTGCAAGCTCTCCACAGAGGGACACGGGCGTGTCCGCGGATTCCCTGATCACCAGCTCGATCAACCGCAGAATGGCCGGGTGATCGTCAAGGAAGTACGCAGTCACCATGGGATTCTCTCGCCCAGCCGCCATGGTGTACTGGGTGAGGTCATTAGAGCCGATACTGAAAAAATCTACATGCTTCCGCAGAGACGAGATCGACAGGGCCGCGGCCGGAGTCTCTATCATTGCGCCAATGCTTGGGAAATCGTGGATACCCATTTCGTGGGCCACCCCACGAAATCGCTGCACGACCCGCACGACATCGCTCTTGATGGTCACCATCGGGATTAGAACGCCGATCGGAATCTGCTGGGATACCTCCAGCATGGCCCGTAATTGCGCGTCCAACAGATCGGGATAATCAAGTAACAGGCGCACGCCGCGCCGGCCTAGAAACGGATCTGGCTCCGACGGCAGATGCAGGTAGATCGGGTTCTTGTCAGCAC
>JAPSGG010000028.1 GCA_031177845.1 Chromatiales bacterium | reverse complement strand
CGGACGACCGGTCAGCCTTGCGCACGGTGTCGCAACAAACCCCTGATCTCAGGGCCTCGTCGACGTTACCAGGGCCTTTCTTCACAAGCCGGGCTGAATGTTTCTGCGACGACTGCTATTCATCGCCTGCGTGTGTGTCGCGAGTCGGGCAGGGGCGATCACGGGCGTCGAGGTCGAAATCTTCGGCGTGGAGGACGAGCTGGCCGAGAATGTGCGCGCATTCCTGAGTATCGCCGAGGAGGAGGGAGCAGAGGAAAAAGCGCCTTCGCCGCGGAAGGTACAGCGGCTGCATCTACAAGCCCCGGATGAGATCCGCCAAGCACTGCGTCCATTCGGCTACTATTCGCCACGGATTCGCGCCGCGCTAAATCGCACAGAAGCCGGCTGGCTGGCCCGATATCATATCGCGCGCGGCCCGCCCACCATCGTACGCACAGTGCATATCCGCGTCGAGGGTCCCGGCCGGGGTGAACCGGCCATCCAACAGGCGCTGGCGTCGGTCGAACTTAAAGAGGGCACGCGTCTGGAGCACAGTCTCTACGAGGAAGCTAAGAATGCTCTGTACGACGCTGCTTATGATGCCGGTTATCTAGATGTGCGCTATCAGCGCCGCGAGCTGCTGGTGCTTCCCGAACAGCAACGCGCCGAGATCTATCTTGTATTGCGGACGGGCCGCCAGTACTACTTCGGCGAGGTCGATGTCCAGCAGGACATTCTCAAGCCTGAGTTCGTGCAGCGCTTTGTCGCGTTTAAGCCTGGCGATCCGTTTAATACCGAGCAGTTACTAGACCTACAGCTTAGCTTAACTGATAGTGGTTATTTCGATCAGGTTGAGTTGCGGGTCGACAAGGATCTCGCGACCAACCAGCATGTGCCGGTCACGGTGGTCACGGAACCCAGCCGCCCGCAGCGTTACAGCGTGGGGCTGGGCTACGGCACCGATACTGGTCCACGCCTGAGCCTCGGCGTAGAGCTGCGCCGCATCAATCGCCGCGGCCACCGGTTTCGCGCCGATGTGCAAGTATCCACGATCAAGAACAGCTTCAGCGCGCAGTATCTGATCCCGTTTAAGAACGTCGCCACTGACAGCATCGCCTTCGCGGGCACCCTGCAGGAAGAGGAGATCGGCGATGCGGACACCGAGCAGCTCATCTTCGGCGTTAGCCGCAATGAGCTGTGGCGCGGTTTTCAGCGCCGGCTTTACTTCAACTATCATCGCGAGAATTTTGACTTCGGTGCTGGTGTGGACCGGCGGGCGGACCTGTTGTATCCCGGCATTACGCTGACGCGCAAGCGCGCGGATCAACCGCTGTTCCCGCGGCGGGGCTACAGTGGGTCGCTTGATGTGCATGGCGGCGACGAAAGCCTGCTCTCGGAGACGACTTATGTGCACACCTTGGCGCAGTTTCGCGCCGTGCTGCCGCTGGCCAGACGCGCCCGGCTGCTGGTTCACAGCGAGGCCGGCGCAGCGATGGCGGACGAGTTTCTGGCTTTGCCGCCTTCGCAGCGCTTCTTCACCGGCGGCGACCGCACGGTGCGCGGTTATGACTATCAGGACATCGGGCCGCAGAACGCCGCCGGTGCGACTGTCGGCGGCCGATACCTGCTGGCCGCCGGTATCGAGGCGGATTATCTGCTCTACGGTGACTTCGGTGCCGCCGTATTCTTTGACGCGGGCGACGCGTTCAACGACACGCCCAAACCGCAGAAGGGCGCGGGCATCGGGCTGCGCTATCGCTCGCCAGTCGGCATGATCCGGCTGGACTTCGCGCATCCGTTCGACGACCCGGACGATTCCTTTCGATTCCATTTGAGCATCGGGCCGGACCTTTGAAGCGGTTTCTCAAGTACACGCTGCTGAGCCTGATCTTGCTGGTCATTGTAATCGTCGCAGCGGTGGCCTTCGTGACCGCGACCGAGACCGGCACACGCTTGGCTTGGCACCTGGCGCATGATTTTCTGCCCGCAGGCATCAAGATCGAGGCAGTCGAGGGACGGCTGCTGGGACCTTTGATCGTGCGCGGCATCGAGTATCGTACTAATGACTTTCATTTGCGTGTGCGCGCAGGCGAGCTGCATTGGGCGCCACGCGACCTGTGGCAAGCACGCGCGCTGAATATCGAGCTGCTGGCCGTCCGCGGCCTGCGCTATACGCAACTGCATGCCGCGCCTGCGCCTCGGAAGAAGAAGTCCGGCCCCCTAACACTGCCGGAACAGATCGATCTGCCGCTGGATGCGCATCTACGTGAGCTCCGATTGGAAGATGTCGAATATCGCGCCGCGCGCGATACTGAATCACTCCTGTTGCATAGCGCTGTCTTGAAGGCATCCTATGTCGGCAATCAATTAACGATTGATCGGCTCGATATCGATACGCCGTTGGTGAGTCTCAAGGCCCAGGCGCGGTTCACGGCGAGTGGCGCTTATCCAGTGAATGCCACGCTGCAGTGGAAGGCCAGACCACCCAATTACCCAGCGGCGGTCGGCCATACGGCGCTCAATGGCAATCTACGCCGTACGGTGCGGATCGGACAGACGATTAAGGCGCCTTATCGCGCGCAAGTCCGGGTGGTGGTGAACGAGCCGCTAGCGGAACCTATTTTTAATGCGCGGTTGCACCTCGATCAGGTGACATTGCGGGCAATCGACGAAAACCTGCCGCCGATCACGCTCAGCACTCAGGCCAGGGCCGCTGGTACGGCGGAGGATATCGAGTTGCACGCCCAGGCCACCGTGGAGGAACCGAAATACGGGACTCTGAATCTCGCGCTGAATGGCAGGTTCGCGGATTCAGTCGTCACCATCAACAAGCTGGCGCTGACTTCACCCGAGCAGCCCGCGTGGCTCCATGCCGATGGCAGCATTGCCTTGGGCGGGAAGCCACCGAAGGTGGATGTCCAGGCGAGTTGGCAAGCGTTGCGCTGGCCGCTATCGGGCCAGGCGCAGATCGAGAGCCCCAAGGGCAGCCTAGACATCAATGGAACCATCACGGCGGTGCGTGCCCAGCTTACGGCGGCTCTGAGTGGCGCAGTGCTCGCGCAAGCGGGGATCGAGCAGGCGCAAACCCTGAGCGCGAACTTTCGCGGTGGCCTTGTCAAGCAGACCTTAGCAATCGACGAATTTGACGTAGCGTTTGTTGAGCAACAGCTCGCAGCGCTAGGGCATGTCAAGCTGGGCGGCAAGCAGCCTCAGCTTGACGTGCAGGTCCAATGGCAAGACCTGCATTGGCCGTTGACTGGCAATGAGCCTCAGATAACGAGTCCCACGGGCGAGATCGCGGTCACGGGCACGCCAAAGGACTTGCGGGTGAAACTGGACGTGAATATTGGCGAGGATGGGCGCCTTGACGGCACAGCCAAGCGCGCGGGTGAGACGATTGCACTCGCGCTCAATTGGCGCGATTTGAGGTGGCCATTATCGGGCCCAGCGCAGGTGGAAAGTGCGCAGGGCAGTCTGGACGTCGACGGCACGATCGAAAGCCTGCGCGCGGAACTTTCGACGGCGCTCAACGGGTCCGCGCTGTCCAGTGCAGGAGTGCAAGAGACACAACAGCTAAGGGCCAGCTTTAGAGGCGGATTCGCATACGAAACACTCACCATCGATCAATTTGCTCTAGGGCTTGCGGCGCAGCCGACTCAAATGACGGCGGTGGGGCAGGTGATGCTGAAGCAGAGGCAGCCCGTATTCGATCTCGCGATTGGCTGGGAACAGTTGCAGTGGCCGCTCACCGGCACGGCGCGGGTTCAAAGTTCGCAGGGCAACCTGACTATTAACGGCCCGTTGAGAAATATGCGCGCGGCACTCACCGCGAGGTTAGGGGGTAAAGCGCTGCCACCAGCCGGAATTCAACAAGAACAAACCATTAAGCTGAAATTCGATGGTGGATTCGAAGCGCAGGCTCTGACGATCGACAAGTTTGCCGCCACTTTCAATCAGCAGCGACTCACCGTCGAAGGCCACGTGGCGCTGCACACATCGCAGCCGACACTCGACTTACGGACGATGTGGAACGGACTGCAATGGCCATTGGCAGGGCCGCCGATGATCACAAGCCCGCAGGGCGACATGGTCGTCAAGGGCACGCCCGAAGCTCTTCAGGGAAAGCTGAATATCAACGTGGGTGAGGACGGATATATACAGGGCAATGTTAAGCGCGCGGGGCAGATCTTCGACGTGGAGCTCAACTGGCGCGACCTTAAATGGCCGATGGCGACGCCCCACATTGCGAGCGAGGCAGGTCACGTCTCGGTGCTCGGTCTGCTCAGAGACTATCGGGTGAAACTGGACACGCGCATCTCCGCGCCCGAGTTCACTGACGCGCGTATCGATCTGGCCGGCCGTGGGGGCCTAGAGTTCCTGGATCTTACCGAGATCAATATTGAAGCCTTGGAGGGCAAGATTGGTGGCAACGCGCGCGTTGCGTGGAAACCGGCATTGGAGGCGAGCGCTGCGCTCAATGCCGAGGGGCTAGATCCCAGCGAGCTGCTCGCCGACTGGCCCGGCAATCTGGGGCTGACGTTAAAGGCCGAGACCAGCATGGAGGGCGAACAATGGAGCGTTCAATTCGAGGAACTCATCGTCAGAGGCCGCCTGCGCGATTATCCGCTGCGACTCAACGCGCGCGGCGCTTACGACGACCAGGGACTTATGCTTGATCAGCTCCACCTTGCCTCGGGCGAGAGCGAGCTGCAGGCACAAGGGCGGATCGGCGAGATGTTGAATGTGGCATGGCAGGTCGATAGCCCCGACCTGGCGCAGTTGCTGCCGAATGCCGTGGGACAAATCTCCGGTGAGGGCAATGCGCAAGGTCCTTTGCAGCGTCCCCGCATCGAGGCGCATCTGACCGGCAGCGAGCTTCGTTACCGGTCTTTTGAGTTGCAGAGTTTAAACCTAGACGCCAACATAGATGTGAGTGGGGCACAACCATCAACGTTGGATGTCCACATGCGGAACGGTCGCGCCGAAGGCATCGGACTGAGGCGGATTGTGCTCCATGGCGAAGGCGATCCTGCGGCGCATACCTTGTCGCTCACGGCGCGCACCAGCACCGGTCATGCCGACGTGGCGGTGAACGCGCGCTTGAACAATCCGTCGCAGCCCGACATGCGCTGGCGGTTCGAGCTTGAGAAGGCAACACTTAAGTATCCGCAATTGGCGGCGTGGCGATTACCCGCGCCGCTGACCGGCATGATCAGCAAGAAACGGGCGGAATTCTCGCAAGGCTGCTGGGTGAGCGGCGATGCGCGGCTATGCGTACAGGGGGAGCACAAGCCGACGGGTATTCAGGGTGAAGTTGAGCTTACGGATCTGGCGTTCAGTTATTTCGCACGGCTGTTGCCTCCAGGAACGCGTGTGGACGGGGGCCTGAGTGGACGCGCGGAGTTCGATATACCGGCACAAGGCCAGCCCGCTGCGACGATGCGTTTGCAGACCACCGCGGGCCGCGTGGCGAGTGTCATGCGAGCTAGTCCGGCTATTTTCGAATCCCAGCGTCGCGGCGAATCTGACGGAGTGCCCGACCAGATATTGACCCTGATGAGCTTTAGACCGAGCGATGTCGACTTTGAGATCGGCGCGGGTGGTCTGCGTCTTGATGTGGCCCTGCGGCTGGCGGAGCAAGGCGGGATTGAGATGATGGCCAACGTTCCGCAAGGCGATCCACCGCTATCACGGCGGCCACTCGATGGCCGCATTGCCGCCGATATACCGGATTTATCCTTCATCTCGAAGCTGGCGCCGAACCTCGGGCGATTTGCGGGGCACTTGCGGGGCGACGTGCGGCTGGCGGGCACGCTGCAGGCGCCGGCGCTGTTCGGGCGCATGGCGCTATTGAATGGATTCGCGGCCGTGGATCAAGCCGGTCTCAGGGTCAAAGGCATCCGCGTTGAATTGATCGGTGAGGGCAGGGGCGGCATCCGCCTTGACGCCGTCGCCCGTTCCGGCGGCGGCATGCTGAATGTGCAGGGGCAGTTCCAGCTAGTCGGCGAGAATACGCCCCACGCGCACGTTAGTATCAAAGGGCAGGAGTTCCTCGCCGTAAACACCGCGGGCGCCCGGGTATTCATTTCACCGGATCTTAAGGTTGCGGCCAACACCAAACGCGTCAAAGTAACGGGCCAGGTGCGGGTACCGCGCGCCGACATCACGCCCAAGCAGTTGCCGGAATCGGCAGTGACTGTCTCCGGCGATCAGGTCATTGTGCGACCGGGCGAGAACGATCCACAAATGGCGGAAGCCGCGGGGATCAAGATCTACGCGCGGGTGCGACTGATCCTCGGTGACAGAATCCAGGACGGCATCGATGGGCAGATCACCGATAAACTCGATGAGCCCGAGGTCTACATCGACGCTTTCGGCCTCACCGCGGGACTCGAAGGCGAATTGCTAATTATTGAAGAGCCGGGCGAACCGACGCGCGGCACCGGCGAACTCAGTATCGTGGGAGGCGAGTACCAGGCGTATGGCCAGGATCTGGTCATCGAAACCGGCCGGGTACTCTTTCCCGGCGGCCCGATCAGCGAACCGGGGCTGGACGTGCGCGCAGTACGTGGCGATCTGGAGGGCGAGGATATCGTGGTCGGCGTGCAGGTGCGAGGCAGCCTCAAGCAGCCGCAGTTCAAATTATTCTCCGAACCGGCAATGGCCCAGCAGGAGCAGTTAGCCTACCTGGTACTGGGACATCCGTTGGACGCATCAAGCGGCGGCGAGAGCTCCCTATTAGCGCGTGCGACCTTGGCATTGGGGCTCAAGGGTGGGAACTACCTGGCCGAGAAATTCAGCAAAAAGCTGGGCGTCGATGAGATCGGCTTCGAGTCATCGGATACAAGCGCGGGCGATGGCGAACAGGCATCGCTGGTGATCGGCAAATATCTATCGCCCAGGCTCTACATCCGCTACGGCATCGGCCTGCTGGAGCCTGTGTCGACGGTGCGGCTGGAGTACGCGATCACCAACAGCCTCGAACTGGTCACCGAATCCTCTGGGGCGCAGACCGGCGGCGACCTTATCTACACCATAGAGCGGGGAAGGTAATCGAAGTGCGGCAACCAACTTGGCCAGAAATTAAACGCCTTCGCATGTCTACGAAATAATGTGGTGAAGCAAACGTTCCTGGATCAGAGGCCTTTTCCTTCGGTCCGGATGGATCCTCTGTCACGATAGCTAACATCGCCGAGAAACCCGAAGCAATGATTGCCAGTGCAGCTAATGCTTCGGCGGGCAAGCGCGGTGACGTGGCGGCACCCTCATGATTTCCCGAGGTGCTAAGCTTCCGCCGATATGGGCTAGTGCACCTTGGAAGACCCACTATGGACTCGTGCCAGCGGAGCAACGACTGGCGGCGAGGTCTTCGGTATCTGGCAGCCGGGGTTCCGTAATGACGAGAGAACATTATATCTAGACCGCCCTGCGATCCGGAATCAGATAAGTTCGCGTTGCGTAACCAGCCGGTCAAACATGCTTGCTACACTAGCGCTCGCAGCGCGGCGCAATCATGCGTATCGCTACGCCTAAGTGGACAATTAGGGTATGGAAATTGCAAATGCGTCACGCAGCCCGGTGGCACCGGGCCATGCGTACACTAAGCTATTGCAGCAATGAGGTTGGGGGGCATGACGCTACAGCAGCAGATAAAGCTATTGCAGGAGGGAAACGAGAAAGGCCATGGCGATGTGTTGAGATCTATCTACGCTGCCGCCGCAGACAGTCGCCGTTGGGAGGAAGCACTACAGTCCCTGGGCGAGTGTTTAGATGCGTTGGTAGTGGCCTGGGCTGACTATGACTTTAAGCAGCAACAAGGCAACATCATCCATGCGGTAGGGTACGGTCCGGTAGATATACGCCGCTACGCGCACGGGTATGCGTCGCTGAATCCCTGGCTTCAATCAGAGCGGTTTTATACGCCGGGCCGGATCAGTGTGGGCGAAGAGGTCATTGAGAATGCGCATCTGGTGGAGACCAAATTCTATCGAGAATGGCTCCAGCCCCGAAACCTCTTTCATCGACTCTGTGCGGCCGTCGAGCAAGAAGACAGCCGCGTGTTCTACCTCGAGGCTTTGCGGCCAAGGGCCAAAGGCGGTTTCAGCAATCTCAGTCGGGCGTTCCTGCGCCATTTGATGCCGCATCTACAGCAGGTGCTGAAGATCAGTCATCATTTCTGGCGATGGGTGGTGGCGTCGGAAACGTTCGATCGCATGCCCTTCGCGGTGGTGGCCGTCGATAAGCAGGGACGACCGTTGTTCGCCAATCGCGTGGCGGAGGAGGTGTTGCGCGGACAGGAAAACCTATGCCTGAGTTCGCAGAAGCTCTTGGCCAAGCGCGCGGATATCGCCACCCGCCTGGATAATTTGGTGGCCGATACGGCCGCCACGTCGGCTGGCAAAGGCGTCAGTCGAGGGGGTGCCATTATGATCCCGCGCGGCGAGGGGCTGCCGTTGTGGGTCATCGTCAAACCACTGGAGCGCCGGCTGAGACACGTAGTCGGTCAACACGACGAGATCGCGCTGGTGTTTGTCACGGTGCCCGAGCGGGTCGGCAGCTTGTCGGAAGCCGCCCTGGAGACGTATTACGGGCTGACGCCGGCCGAACAGCGGGTGGTTCTCCTGATCCTGCAGGGCTACCGTCTGGAGGAGACGGCCGAGAAGCTCCAGCTCAGCCGCAATACGGTGCAGTGGCACATGAAACAGATCTACGCCAAGACCGGCACCGACCGACAAGCCGACCTAGTGCGGCTACTGCTAACCGGGCCTGGCTATCAGCTCGTTCCCTAGCGTACAGATCTCGCCATCAGTCTTACGCATCAGGTGCGGGCCCCACTTCTCTGATGTAACACGCGTACTGTCACAATCAGGCTGGACTGCACTCAACAAGTCCCGCGCCCAGAACCCAAAGGGAGGGCGCACCATTCGCAGACACCTCATATCCTTATAGATGCTAGGTGAACACCACCTGCGGGGATGGCCATGCGCCATATCTACGGGTGGCGATCTATTCGGCTTGCGCTGCTATAAGAGTTTTGCCTGTTTGGGGGAAATATGAGCTTGTCCGCCGATTGCAGGCATGCGTGACATCAACTTAACGGAAGAAGGAGACAATCCATGAAATCATCGCTTGTATTAGCCAGTGCATTGGCCACCCCGCTGTGCTTTTCGACTGCGATTGCCGGCGACAACCCATCCTCGTTTCATGCCTTGGATGGACTGAGCAGCGCGCATGTGGTCGCCATGACCAATGACCAGCTTGCCACCGTCGAAGGGGGAGTCGTTCTCGTCAATCGGCCGAACAATGCGCAAGGCGCGTGCACCGGCACCGCTAACTGCATCAGCGTGATAGCCGTCAATGTAGCCATCGGCGGTACTGCCAATCAAAACAGCGGCGGTGTTTTTCAACAGCAGAACTGATGCCGCCGCTTTTCTGAGTGGCTGATCACGTGGCTGGGAGGCAATCCCTTCCACGGCCTCGAACTGGAGCCGAGTGCAGAGCGACGCCGCTTACATCACTCATGCATGTCTTCTGCTCCGCAGTCGGCTTAACTCAAGACCCTAAACTAGGAAGGTCCTAAGGAGACAATCGATGAAATCATTACTCGTATTAGCTGGTGCATTGGCCACCCCGCTGTGCTTTTCGACTGCGATTGCCGGCGACAACCCATCCTCGTTTCATGCCTTGGATGGACTGAGCAGC
>JAPSGG010000233.1 GCA_031177845.1 Chromatiales bacterium | reverse complement strand
GCCGCGCCGTCAGTATCGCCGATGGCGACACACTTACCGTCCTCGACGCCAGCCAGCATCAGCACAAGATCCGTCTATCCGGCATCGATGCGCCGGAGCGTGGCCAGCCGTTCGGAACGGTTTCTGGCAACCATCTCGGCGAGCGTGTGTTCGGCAAGCAAGTGACCATCACGTATGACAAGCGCGACCGCTATGGCCGGATCGTGGGCAAGGTTCTGGATTCTGGGCATGATATGAACCTCGAGCAGATCGAAGCGGTGCTCGCCCGGCACTACAAAGAGTATCAGCACGAGCAGAATCCGTTAGACCGCCAGATCTACGCGGACACCGAGATAGAGGCCAGGCGTGACAGAGAGGGCTATGGCAGGACCCTCATCCGATCCCCCCATGGGACTGGCGCAAAGGCGTTCGAGCAGTGGTTCAAGAGACGCCAGACCTCATCCGCGAAGAGTGTAGTATCCGACGAACTTGCAGCCAGTTTGCCTCGTGTAGCGCGGTCATGGCATACGTCCGGCAATGCGGCTCAGCGAGCTTAAATGGTGACGGTGATGGTGTATCCTGTGAGTCGTGTCGATAATCGTGCTTACTGATGCCTGAGGCAGCCATTGTCGCCGGCATCCACTACGACAGCGTGGAGGAAGCGCGGCGGCGAGACGTCATTCGCAGATTCTGCAAAGTCGGACAGCGTGTATTCCTCCGCCGTGAGCTCGATAACCCTGATGATCCTAACGCAATCGCGGTGCGGGTAAAGGTCCGCCGCCTGTTCTGGCTTGAATATCAGCGCATTGGCTACATCGATGCCGGTACGGCTATACCCTTGTGCGAGAGATTGGAGCGGGGCGAAAAGGTCAGGGCCACGATCAAGAGTGTTTCAGAGCCTGAAGGTGATAAAGCGCCCCGGATAACGATTCAATTTGAGTAGGTCGATATTAGGCCAGACGGCATCGCGGTCTCGGCCCGCGTATTCGACTGTGTCAAGGATCCCGCGCGAGGTCCGTTGCAAGGGCTTCCTCAAGGGAGCGAGGCTCGAGGCCGAGCTCGCTGAAGGTGCGGGCCTCGCGGCTGACGACATTGTCGGCTCGCATCAGAGTCACCTGGTCCGTCGTCAACGGGGGCGTCGGCAGGATTGATGCAAGACCCGCGAGCGCCCTCCAGGCGCCAAAGGGGACCGGCACCAGCAAACGGCGACGGTGGAGCCGGGCGAGTATCAGTTCCAGGATGTTCCGGTACGTGTAGACACGCGCACCACCCAACTCGTAGATGCCGCCGCCGACGGCGGGCGATGTCATTGCCCGAACTACAGCCTTGGCGACGTCATCGACGTGGACGGGTTGCAGGCGCGTATCCCCGCGGCCGAATAATGGTACGGCGGGTAGCAGGGTTAGGCTTTTCAGGGTGCTGAGGAAGGTGTCTCCGGGCCCGAACAGCACGCTGGGCCGCAGGATTACGGCCTCGCGGTACTGGTCGCGAACGCGCTCTTCACCGCGGCCGCGCGCGGCAACATACTTCGAGGGGGACGAAGGAGCGGCGCCGATACCGGAGATGTGCACAAGATGTTTGGCACCGGCCTCGCGAGTATGCCGCGCCGCACGCGCTGCACCTGCCACGTGGATGGCTTCGAATGTTGCGCCCTTTCGCTGCTCGACGTACAGGCTGACCGCGTTGACAACGCCGGTGGCGCCCAGGACGGCCCTCGCCACGTCGTCATCGTCGCGAATGTCGGCGGCACAGAGCTCGATCTCGTTCTTTACGTCCAGCCTGTCTGGCACGGTGGGGTGCCGGGCGGCGATGCGAATCGTCCTGCCGGAGGCAGCCAGCTGCCTCACGACCGCGCGCCCGAGGAAACCGGTGCCACCGAAAACCGTTACCAGATCGCTGCCCATGCTCCCATCCCGCGTCGACCCCGCAGCAATCGTCGTTGATCACGGCGGCGGCATGTTGCATCCACCGGCGCAGGCTCCGCGCGATACGCCCGGCAGGATGATCGCCCCTCCACCTACCCACACGTCCGATCCGATCTCCACCGGCTTCCCGAACTCCTCTCGCCGCCGCCGCTCGGCGTTGAATGGGTGCATGGGCGTGTAGATCTGCACCGCCGGACCGAAGAGCGAAAAGCTACCGATGCGCACCGGGCATACGTCCAGCACGATGCAGTTGAAGTTGAAGAACACCCGATCCCCCAGCTCGATATTCGAGCCGTAGTCGCAGAAAAAGGGGGGCTGCATCCACGCCGTGTCGCCGCCTGCGCCGAATAGCTCGCGCAGGAGGCGCCGCCGTTCGTCGTGCTCTGCCTCACGGGTGGCGTTAAGGGCTTGGCAGAGGTCTCGCGCGCGTACGGGCCACCACAAGCTCGGGATCCAGCGGGTCGTACAGCTCCCCCGCCAGCATCTTCTGACGCTCACTCTTCATCGCGCGCTCCTCTTGGATCACGGTGGCGCCGCTGCGCGCAAGCTTGATGCCGACGATGACCGAACCTATGACTTCCCAGCATAGCCGGGCAGGATGGGCGGCAAGGATTATCGACGCCTCTTCTTTTTCGGGGGCGGCGAAGCCAACATGGCACCGCTCCAGAATCTGGCAATCTGCTTGGCACTATTAGTCATTATGGTCGCCGCTTGGCGCTTAGCCTGCGCAGTGGCTCGGCTGCGCGCCGAACCGGCCACAGCATTGGCACCACTCAACCAAATGCTCAAGAAAGGGTTCTTCTTAGTCCAGGGATTTTTCAATGGCGTTTACTCGCTTTCAGAGGGGTATGGGCACTACGGCAAACCTGTTGTGCGGAGGGCGTAGTTCAATCAGACAGTCGTTTGTACGACCAATTCCAATCGCCTTGAATAAAGGGCCTGCGTGCAGCGGTCACTTCGTTTCTAAAGATCAGGCCGCCGTGGAGCGGTACTTCAATGTGACCTCTGATTCGCTCGATTGAAGGTGCGCGGGGCCTGAGTGGGATGCACTGGGGCTTGATTCCGCCCTGGGCCAAAGACAAAAAGATCGTCTACAGCACGATTAACGCCCGCGTCGAGACGGTCGCCACTAAGCCGGCGTTCAGGGCTGCGTACAAAGCCCGGCGCTGTCTGTGGCAAGAAATTGATATTTCCGGCATAACGAGGGTTGTATAGAGTTAGCGAAAGTTTTAGCCTGCAAGTGTAATCAATCCTTCATCGTTGTTCCTGTTCAGGAGTCTCGTTGAAACCCAAAACACAGGAGGCAACCATGGTCAGAAATGGATCGGTTGTACGTTTTGACTATACGCTCTCCGATGAGAACGGAGAGGTTATCCAATCGACCAAAGGAAAGGATCCAGTCAGTTATACGCATGGGCAGCATGAGATCATCTCGGGCCTGGAGAAGGGCCTTAGCGGAATGGATGTCAACGATGAAAAAACTATTCGCGTCCAACCCGAGGAAGCCTATGGGCCGGTCGATCCCAATGCGTTTAAGGAAGTCCCCAAATCCGATGTTCCCGCCGCAGCGCTAAAGGTTGGCACCCCATTGCGTGCCCGCGGTCCCAACGGAGAAGAGCTGGTCACCCATGTATGCGAGGTTAAGCCGGAAACCGTAGTTCTCGATTTCAATCATCCTCTCGCCGGCAAGACTTTGAATTTTGAGATCAAGGTGGTGGACATAGAGGACAGGCAGTCTTAATCGCCTGCTTAAACGCCTCTTTGCGGCACATGTAGATGACCGGCTTGCGTAAGCCTTCCGCTAATCCAACTTCCCAATAAGCACCGGGATTCTCACGTGTCCCTACGGCCTTGTGCGTGGCTCACACGCGGCATTTTTCGCGGTCCAATAACTCTTGCTACTGCCTCATCGCCTCGCGTCCCCCTTTCTTCGGCGGACATCGGAAAAGGTGTAAGCAAGTGCTGATTCACGCGGGTGTCAGGCGAGATCCGGGAGTGACGGGCGAGTGACTTGTTCTTCGGATGCCCGCACGCAACCTAGGTACGCGACGCACAGACCGCCAATACCGCGACCGAGATGCCGGGAGGATCAAGATCTTGGCATTAAGCTACTGCGCTGAACTCGCTGATTGACTGGAGAACGGCCCTAACTTCGGGGGACGGTGCGACACAGACAGTTCGATATG
>JAPSGG010000027.1 GCA_031177845.1 Chromatiales bacterium | reverse complement strand
GGCTAATCTGCTCGTAGCTATAGAATCGGCCACCGTCTAGGTCAGTAAGCCCGAGTTCCGCCCGATAGATTTCATCAGTTGTCCATGCCGAAGTCCGTTGGGGAAGCTTTTTCGGTGGATCCGGCCATATGCCAAGCCTAAAAAATCCTAGATGAAAGCCGAATTGCTGTCCCTCCTGGGTGGCAAGACGACCGTTGAAGTACCAGGACTCGATACGGTGACTGGGGTGGGGCCCATGGTCTTCCGGAAAGACGAGGTGTGCAAAAACCGGCTGGCTCGGGGTGAGTAGAAGCACAATAAAAATAAGCAAAATAAGCAGCGCGTTGATCATCGATGCCCACATCGAGCTGCCATCGCAGTTAAACAGTGGAGCCAGAGCAAAGTTTACGGGCATCCTCTGTTTCCCAGCAAACACTGATATCCCTGCTTTGATGGTCCCCATGTCAAGGATACGACTCCACGCCGCTGCGTCAGGCGACCCAAATCTGGCGCAGAGATGATGTTCGAAACGTCTTCGCCTCCGACTACGCGAGAACCGTGCGTGACTCGTTCGCTGATCCGTAATTCTATTGGGTACTCGGGTCATCCATTCACTCATAGTCATTCCGATGGAGGTAATGATGGCGACCGTGATGCTGACGACTGGCCTGAAGTGCGCTGCGCAAGCGCGGCATCCAAGGTCAACCCAAGGTCCCGCTCGCCAAGGCGCACGAGGTATTCGCGCCCAACGTTTAGCCACACCATGACCCACCATCGATGTTCGCCGCCGGTTGACTTTCCCTCACGCGGACGCTACGGCGGCCCTGCCGTGCCTGCACCGGACCGATGGCGCACGATGAGAACCATACAGACCGACACCTAGGCTAATTGTGCCGACCTCACGAAGCAACGGGTTCGTGGCATCGACGATAAGATCCGTTTGTGGCGGCCCGTCGTGCCCATCGCGGCCGTCACGCCATACGGCGGGCGCGTCGAGCGCGCAACCTCTGCAATCGAGGGCGGCAAGCCACAGGTGCGCGGGTCGAATCGAGAGTGCCCGCTTGCGAAGCCACGCCGCTGACCCAGGATCGGTGAGGATAGTGCGCTCCGCGTTACTTCACATTGGTACAGCATAACCCCGTCTCAATAGGTACTAGGCCACCGAGATCGCTCCTCCCGGAGTGCCCTTAGCTTCTGGTGAGGGGTTCAGTCATACCTCGTCATCGAAGCAGCGTATGCGGAGAAGTGACCCCTAGCGGGTATCTTCGTCACGCCTCTTTCCGAGGAATCCGGGAGAACAAAGACCTTCAAGACATTGGCCGTTAGAAACTGTGACGGCGTCTGACGAGCTGCCACTCGCCTGCCCTGCCCGCTTGGTCTGCTTCCCCTCGCCCCCGTGGCAGGCGTCTGTTGGAATATCGCGAGCATAAGGAGATGCGCCGAGGGACCGGTGCTGATCGGACCCTCAGAGCCCGGCCGCGACGCGTCGGTTTCTTCTTAATACCGCCGCTTATCGCGGATTCGGGTGGCTCCATCGGGCCGCGGTCGCTAACGTGGACACCGCCTGATAGCTTTAGTCGCGATCGCCATAACGCCTCCAAATGGCGATCGATGTTCTAATTCTGCCCCGCCTTGTGCGGGGCTTTTTCTTTGCCCCGAAAGGGTCCTTAGGCCATTTTCCCGAACAAAGACGGTACGCTTAGCGGTGCAATCCAAATAATACCCAAGGCCATGCCATAATGGACGACCGCTTATGTTGAAAGTGCGTATCTGCCCGGGGCGCCACCAGCGTCAATAGCCTGATCTTCCAGCCACGCGTTGGAGTCACACTTGGTATTCTAGGCCCGACCGCTTCCCCGTACGTGTAATAGCTACAATCGGCGACTGTAAGAGCTATCACACGCGCAGCTTGTAACACTCGCGCGCGCCAACGCGATACTGATTTTCTGGTGATACAGCCGTCGTACGACCGGCCTAGTGCAGATGTTCATGGCGCTGCGATGACTCGCCCGACAGTGGCATGTGCTTTGCAGCATCTACGCCCGATTCACCGTCATGCGCCAACATACCCAATAACGAAGATCGTTCATCGGCATGAAAGCTTCTGCGGTATGGCCCGGCCAGTCCTATCCCCTGGGGGCGAACTGGGATGGCGAAGGGGTCAATTTCGCCCTGTTTTCCGAACACGCGGAAAAGGTGGAATTATGCCTGTTCGACAACCGAGGCCGCCGCGAGCGCGAGCGCATCGTCCTACCGGAGCGTACTGATCAAGTCTGGCACTGCTACCTTCCCGAGGCGCGGCCCGGTCTTCTGTACGGGTACCGCGTGTATGGTCCGTACGCACCGGAGCAGGGACACCGCTTTAACCCCAATAAGCTGCTGCTGGACCCCTACGCGCGCTCGATCCAAGGGACGCTGGTGTGGAGCGATGCGCGGTTCGGATATCGCATCGGCGCGAAAAAGGGGGACTTGTCATTCGACCGGCGCGACGATGCGGCGGGAATGCCCAAATGCAAGGTCATCGAGACCGCTTTTACTTGGGGTGACGACCGTCGGCCCAACACGCCGTGGCATGACACGATTATTTATGAGATGCATGTCAAAGGCTTCACCAATCACCATCCCGAGATACCGCAGGTGCTGCGCGGCACCTATGCTGGCCTTGCCAGCGCCCCCGCCATAGAGCATCTCAAACGCCTGGGCGTCACCGCCATGGAACTGATGCCTGTGCATACCTTTGTCGACGATCGCTATCTGGTGGACCAGGGTCTGCGCAATTACTGGGGATACAATTCGATCGGCTTCTTCGCGCCCGATGCCCGCTACTCGGGCAGCGGCAAGGCGGCCGAGTTCAAGACCATGGTGCGGGCGCTGCATTCCGCGGGCATCGAGGTAATCCTGGATGTCGTGTACAACCACACCGCCGAGGGCAATCACCTGGGGCCCACGCTGTCGTTCCGAGGCATCGACAATACCGCCTATTATCGGCTGGTCGGCGACGACCCCCGCTATTACATGGATTACACCGGCTGCGGAAACACCTTGAACATGATGCACCCACGCGTGCTTCAGCTCATCATGGATAGTCTGCGGTACTGGGTGCTGGAGATGCACGTTGACGGTTTCCGCTTTGACCTCGCGTCTGCGCTGGCCCGCGAATTGCTCGAAGTCGACCGCTTAAGCGCCTTCTTTGAAATCATTCATCAAGACCCCGTGTTGTCGCAGGTTAAGCTTATCGCCGAGCCCTGGGATCTGGGCGAAGGCGGTTACCAGGTCGGTAATTTTCCGATCGGCTGGACCGAATGGAACGGAAAGTACCGCGATACGGTGCGCGCCTACTGGAAGGGCGAAGGCGGCCGCATCGGCGAGCTAGCTTACCGGCTTACAGGCTCCAGCGATTTGTATCAGAAAGACGGTCGCGCGCCCTACGCGAGCATCAACTTTGTCACCGCCCACGACGGCTTTACGCTGCAAGACCTAGTGAGCTACAACCATAAGCACAACGAGGCCAACAAAGAGGATGACCGGGATGGTACGGACGACAACATAAGTTGGAACTGTGGCATCGAAGGGCCCACCGACGACCCCGACGTTCTCAGCCTTCGCGCCCGGCAGCAGCGCAACTTTCTCGCGACTCTGCTGCTCTCCCAGGGCGTTCCCATGCTACTTGCGGGCGACGAGATGGGCCGCACCCAGCAAGGCAACAATAACACCTACTGCCAGGATAACGAGCTGAGCTGGATCGACTGGCAGCTAGAGCCAGAGGATCGCCAGCTGGTCGCCTTCGTCAGGCGCGTGACCCGGCTCCGCAAGGAACATCCGGTTTTCCGCCGGCGCCGGTTCTTCACGGGCGAGACCGTGGAGGAGATCGGCGCCAAGGACCTTGGATGGCTAAATCCGGATGGCCAGGAGATGACGCACACGCACTGGGAACATGAGCACGCTCGCTGCCTCGGAATGCTGGTGCACGGCGAGGCGGCGGCCCTGACAGAGCCCGACGACTCGTTCTTGCTGCTGCTCAATGCCCATCATGAGGAAATCCCCTTCACGCTGCCGTTCGAGCACACTCGGTGGCGCGTGGAACTGGACACCAGTCAGGCGGATGGCGCCACGTCCTCCGCCGTATACCAAGCACAGCAGCAGTATCCGCTGCAAGGACGCACGCTGGTGTTGCTGCGGGAGATCTAAAGAGTGAAAACATGATACGCCGTCAGCACAAGATGCCGTTCGGGGCGGAGGCGACCGAACCGGGCCGCGCGCGGTTTAGGCTTTGGGCGCCCAGCGCCCGCGAGATCGAATTATGTCTCGGCGACCAGGACGGCGAGACGCGCCACGCCATGAAAGCCGAGGCCGACGGCTGGTTCAGCCTGGAAGCAGGTTACCCTGAATCCGGCCACTACCGATTTCGCGTCGACGGCGATCTGCGCGTGCCCGATGCTGCTTCTCGCTTTCAGCCCAACCGCTTCCTCCCTCATACGCACAGATGCTTAATACTCACCACCACATACAGAAATCATGACAGAGATAGCCATTGACAGCCCCGACATCGGTCTGCTGACCGACGACGACATCCACTTCTTTAGGGAAGGGACACACACGCAGCTTTATAACAAGCTCGGCGCGCGCCTGGTCAGCTGGAACGGCGAGCAAGGCGTGCTGTTTTCCGTGTGGGCGCCCAACGCGCAGCGAGTCTCCGTCATCGGCGGATTCAACGGCTGGAATCCCGGCGCAACGGCGCTGCGGTCACGCGATGACGGCTCCGGCATCTGGCACGGATTCGTGCCGGGACTCGCACATGGCGAATGCTATAAATACCACGTCGAATCAAATTATCACGGCTATCGCGCCGACAAAGGGGACCCGTTCGCCTTACGCTGGGAGACGCCGCCCGCTACCTCCTCCATGGTGTGGGACCCGAGCTACGAATGGCACGACCACACCTGGATGCGCGAGCGCCACAAGGTCAACAGCGCGCAGGCGCCCATGGCGATCTACGAGGTCCATCTCGGCTCTTGGCGGCGCGTGCCGGAGGAAGCCAACCGGTCGCTGTCCTATATCGAACTGGCGCAACAACTCACCGAATACGTGCTCGAGATGGGCTACACCCATGTGGAGTTCATGCCGGTGATGGAGCATCCCTTTTATGGTTCCTGGGGCTATCAGACGACCGGCTTTTTCGCACCCACGGCGCGCTATGGCACGCCGCAGGACTTCATGTACCTGATCGACACGCTGCACCAGCACGGCATCGGCGTGATCCTAGATTGGGTGCCGTCGCACTTCCCTAGCGACATTCACGGACTGGCCTACTTCGATGGCACCCACCTCTTCGAGCACACCGACCCCAGGCAGGGCTATCACCCGGAATGGAACAGTTACATCTTCAATTATGGACGCCACGAGGTGAGATCCTTCTTGCTCAGCAGCGCCCTCTTTTGGCTGGATAAGTATCACGCCGACGGGCTGCGCGTGGACGCGGTGGCTTCGATGCTTTATCGCGACTATGCGCGGCGCGAGGG
The DNA here is from genome assembly GCA_031177845.1 of Chromatiales bacterium. GTDB lineage: Bacteria > Pseudomonadota > Gammaproteobacteria > JACCYU01 > JACCYU01 > JAPSGG01. Next base: position 4,228 of record JAPSGG010000027.1, on the reverse strand, counting down.
CGAGTGGGTGCCGAATGTATACGGCGGTCGGGAGAACCTCGAGGCGATCTCCTTTCTGCGCAAGCTTAACGAATCCGCTTACGGCGAATACGGTGACACCCAGACGATCGCCGAGGAATCGACTGCCTGGCCCATGGTCTCGCGTCCCACCTACGAAGGCGGCTTGGGCTTCGGTTTCAAGTGGAACATGGGCTGGATGCATGACACCCTCTATTACTTCTCACGCGAGCCCATCTATCGCAAGTATCACCAAGATCAACTCACGTTCAGCATCTGGTATGCATTCACGGAAAACTTCGTGCTGCCACTCTCGCACGACGAGGTCGTCTACGGCAAGGGATCGCTGCTGCGCAAGATGCCTGGCGACGAATGGCAACGGTTCGCCAATCTTCGCCTGCTGCTGGGCTACATGTACGCGCATCCTGGCAAGAAACTTCAGTTCATGGGCGGCGAGTTCGGCCAGTGGGATGAATGGTCGCATGACCGAAGTCTGGACTGGCATCTGTTGAATTACGATTCGCATCAGGGCGTACAGCGGTGGGTGAAGGCCTTGAACGATCTCTATCGCCGCGAGCCTGTGCTGCACGAATTGGACACTTCGGGTGCAGGCTTCGAATGGGTGGACTTCAGGGACCGCGAGCAAAGCGTGGTGAGCTTCCTGAGAAAAGGAGTCAAGCCTCAGGAGGTCCTGCTCGTGGTGTGCAACTTCACGCCGATGCCGCGCGACAACTACGGCCTGGGCGTGCCACAAGGCGGCTTCTGGCAGGTGGTGCTGAACAGTGATGCCGCGCCTTATGGCGGCAGTGGCTACACATCCACCGATCGCGTTGAGGCCGCGCCGTTGCCCGCGCATGGGCGTCCTCACTCGCTGTATCTGGACCTTCCACCATTGGGCTTGATGTTCCTCAAACCTGCTACAGTGTTATGAAGATGCCCGAATCCTCGCTCGCGCAAGGCCGCAAGCGCGTCATTATCGAGGGCGTAACACCACAGGTGGACTGCGGGCGTTTCGCTGTTAAGCGCGTAGTCGGCGATCACGTTGAAGTACAGGCCGATATCTATGCCGACGGCCACGATCAGATCTCCGCGTGGCTCCTATATCGCCGCGAAGAGGAGCGCCGCTGGCAGGAGACGCCCATGCGGCCGCTGGTGAACGACCGTTGGCAGGGGTCTTTCGAGGTCAAGCAGCTAGGGCGCTATCGTTACACCCTGCAAGCCTGGGTCGATGCCTTCGGCACCTGGCGGCGCGATTTGCAGAAGCGCGTGGCCGCCGGCCAGGACGTGACACTGCAATTTCTCATCGGCGCCAAACTCATCGAAGAAGCCGCCGCGAACTTAAAGCACAGCGAAGCGAGCCACTTGGAATCGTGGATACATCAGTTGCGCGGGGAAGGCGGCGAAGAGACAAAACTGCGCGTCGCCCTGGATGAAGACCTGGCCACGCTGATGGCGCGTTACCCGCATAAGGATCGCGTGGTTCGGCTCGATCAGGAGCTGCCCATTATGGTCGATCGGGAGCGCGCGCGCTTTTCCGCCTGGTACGAGATGTTCCCGCACTCTTGCGGCGGCGGATTCAAGGAGGCCGAGTCCCGCCTGCCGTATGTCGCGGAAATGGGGTTCGACATCCTCTATCTACCCCCTATACACCCGATCGGGCACACCCACCGTAAGGGGAAGAACAATCGGCCGGCCGCGGATAAGGACGACGTCGGCAGTCCGTGGGCGATCGGCTCGGACGAGGGCGGCCACAAGGCGATCCACGCGGAATTGGGCACTTTCGATGATTTCCGCGCGTTTATCACCAAGGCTCGGGAGCATGGGCTGGAGATCGCGCTGGATATCGCCTTTCAGTGTTCGCCGGATCACCCTTACGTCAAGGAGCACCCGCAGTGGTTTCACTGGCGCCCCGATGGCACCATCCAATACGCCGAGAACCCGCCGAAGAAATACGAGGACATCTATCCGCTCGATTTCGAAACGGCCGATTGGCAGGCGCTATGGGAAGAATTGAAGAGCGTGTTCGTATTCTGGATCGAGCACGACGTGCACATCTTCCGCGTGGACAATCCGCACACCAAGCCGTTGCGCTTCTGGGAATGGCTGATTACCGACATCAAGCGGCAATATCCGGATGTGATTTTTCTCTCTGAGGCCTTCACGCGGCCCAAGGTCATGTATCAACTCGCCAAGCTGGGCTTCAGTCAGTCCTACACCTACTTTACCTGGCGCAACGCCCGTTGGGATCTGACCGAATACTTCACCGAGCTGACGCAGACCGAGGTGCGAGAGTTCTTTCGCCCCAACTTATGGCCTAATACGCCTGATATCCTGCACGAATATTTGCAGACCGGCGGCCGGCCGGCATTCATGATCCGCTTGATTCTCGCCGCGACCTTGGGCGCGAATTACGGTATTTATGGACCCGCGTTCGAGCTGTGCGAGCACGTGCCGCGCGAGTCCGGGAGCGAGGAATACCTCGATTCTGAGAAGTACCAGATCCGCTATTGGGATCTCGATCGTCCCGACAGCCTGAGGCCCTTAATCGCGCGCATCAACCGCATCCGTAGGCAGAATCCGGCGCTGCAAAGCGACTGGGGGCTCAAGTTCCACAGCACCGGCAACGATCAACTCATCGCCTACAGCAAGAGCACGGAGGCGCTCGACAACGTTATTGTCGTGGTGGTCAATCTCGATCCTTATAATCCGCAGTCCGGCTGGCTACACCTCCCGCTCCAAGAATTGGGGCTACCGACACAGGCGTCTTACCACGCACACGATCTGCTGACCGGCGCGCGCTATACCTGGCACGGAGCGCACAATTACGTCGCGCTCAATCCGTATAGTCAGCCGGCGCACGTATTCAGTATGCAGAAGTCGACTTAGCAGACTGCCAGGGATGAACGACCTCCTATCGATACCGGCAGTGGTCGCTGCCGATGTCAAGGACGCAGCCGCGCCCGATCCGCTGTGGTACAAGGATGCCATCATCTACGAGTTGCACGTCAAGGCCTTCTGCGACAGCAATGGAGACGGCATTGGCGATTTCCGTGGCCTGACTCAGAGGCTGGATTACCTGCAGGACCTGGGCGTTAACACGCTGTGGCTGCTGCCTTTCTATCCGTCACCGCTGCGCGATGACGGCTACGACATCTCCGACTATCGCGCCGTGCACCCGGACTACGGCACGTTGAAGGACTTCCGCGCGTTCGTGCGGGCAGCGCATCGGCGAGGTTTGCGCGTCATCACCGAGCTGGTCATCAATCACACCTCCGATCAGCACCCTTGGTTCCAGGCAGCACGTCGAGCGCCCGAGGGTTCTGCCAGGCGCGACTTCTACGTGTGGAGCGATACCGACCAGAAATTTTCCGAGACGCGTATCATCTTTACCGACACCGAGACCTCCAACTGGGCATGGGATCCGGTGGCGCGCGCCTACTACTGGCATCGTTTCTTCTCGCATCAGCCCGACCTCAATCACAACAATCCGCGCGTGGTCGACGCCGTTATCCGCGTGATGAATTTCTGGCTGGATATGGGCGTGGATGCGCTGCGCCTGGATGCGATTCCTTACCTTTGCGTGCGCGAAGGCACCATCAACGAGAACCTGCCGGAGACCCATGCCGTGCTCAAACGCATGCGCGCAGTGGTCGATCAGCGCTACAAGAACCGCATGTTTCTGGCCGAGGCCAACCAGTGGCCGGAAGATGTGCAGGACTACTTCGGCAGCGGCGACGAGTGTCACATGGCCTATCATTTCCCGCTGATGCCGCGCATATATATGGCCATGGCGCAAGAAGACCGCCATCCGATCGTGGAGATCATGGACCAGACCCCGGACATCCCGGAGACCTGCCAGTGGGCCATCTTTCTGCGCAACCACGACGAGCTGACCCTGGAGATGGTCACCGACCGCGAGCGCGACTACATGTATCAGATGTACGCCACAGACCGGCGCATGCGGTTGAATCTCGGCATACGCCGGCGGCTGGCACCGCTCATGGACAACGATCGTGCTAGGATCGACCTGATGAATAGCCTGCTCATGTCCATGCCAGGCTCGCCCATCATCTACTATGGCGATGAGATCGCCATGCGTCGACGCAAACCAGCCCGTCCGGCGCGGCTCATCACCGGCGCGTCAACACCGACTGCGAAAGGCGAGGGTCATGAAGCTCGGCCTCGCCGTCTTGCGCGCCATCCTCGGTGTGCTGTTCATCGGGCATGGGAC
>JAPSGG010000232.1 GCA_031177845.1 Chromatiales bacterium | reverse complement strand
AGCGAGCGCATGCCCTCGCCAACCGGCGTGGCCAACGGCCCCTTGATCGATACGACGAACTTGCGCATCGCATCCAGCGTCTCCTCCGGAAGCCAAATGTTGTCACCATACAGCTTCAGCGCCTTCTCTCCTGCGTAGATCTCCATCCAGGCAATGGCCCGCTTGCCATCATAGGCCTTCTTGATCGCGGCATTGACTACCCGCCGCATGACCGGAGTGACGTCGATTCCGATTCCGTCTCCCTCGATGTACGGAATGATTGGATGGTCAGGAATGTTGAGCGTGTTATCTGGGTTGGTGGTGATCAGCTCGCCATCAGCGGGCTTTAGGATATAGTCATAGGCCATGCATCTATCCTTTACCGCTCGAGCATCAGCTCATTACCGCGCCGGCCGGACGCAGACCTGATAGCGGCGCCTCACCGCTCAAAAAGCGCAGTGACGGGACGTCCCGTCACTGCCTGTCATCCGCTATTTATCAATACTAGCCACTGCGGCCGTCTCGAACTGCTCTTCTTCAGTGGAGCCGCTCAATGCGCCCAGCGAGGATGCGCCGCCGGTAATTGTGGATGTCACCGCGTCGAAATAACCCGCGCCGACTTCGTGCTGATGTTTGGTCGCCGTGTAACCCCGCGATTCGGACGCGAACTCCTTTTGCTGCAGTTCGACATACGCGCTCATGCCATGATCGCGATACTTGTCGGCAAGATCGAACATGCTGTAGTTGAGCGCGTGGAATCCGGCCAACGTGATGAATTGGAATTTGTAGCCCATAGCGCCCAGCTCCCGCTGGAATTTGGCAATGGTGGCGTCATCCAGATTCTTGCGCCAGTTGAAGGAAGGCGAGCAATTATAGGCCAGCATCTTGTTTGGATACTCCTTCTTAATTGCTTCGGCGAACGCCTTCGCGAATTTGAGATCGGGCTTGCCCGTCTCGCACCAGACAAGGTCGGCAAAAGGGGCGTAGGCCAGCCCACGTGATATCGCCTGCTCCAATCCGTTCTTGACGCGGAAAAAGCCCTCGTAAGTGCGCTCGCTAGTTAAAAACGGTTGATCACGCTCATCGGCATCGGAGGTCAGCAGGTTGGCTGCCTCCGCATCGGTGCGCGCCAGCAGAATGGTCGGTACACCCATCGTGTCGGCGGCCAAGCGAGCGGCAATCAGTTTGAGAACCGCCTCCTGAGTAGGCACGAGAACCTTGCCACCCATATGTCCGCATTTCTTGGCGGAAGCGAGCTGATCTTCGAAATGCACGCCGGCGGCGCCCGCCTCGATCATGGCCTTCATCAACTCAAAGGCGTTAAGTACACCGCCAAAGCCGGCCTCGGCATCGGCGACAATGGGGATGAACCAGTCAATGCCGTCCTTGCCCTCCGCGTGATAGATCTCGTCGGCACGCTTGAAAGCGTTATTGATCTTCCTGACTACCGTCGGCACGCTGTCCACCGGATATAGGCTTTGATCCGGATACATCTGGAAACCACTGTTGGCATCAGCTGCGACCTGCCAGCCACTCAAATAGATCGCTTTAAGTCCGGCCTTGGCCATTTGCATGGCCTGGTTACCGGTTAACGCACCGAGTGCATGAACGTAGGGCTCAGTTGTTATGCTTTTCCAGAGCTTTTCCGCGCCAAGCCGCGCGAGCGTGTGGTCGATCTGCACAGTGCCGCGCAAACGCACAACGTCCGCGGCACTATAGCCGCGCTGCACGCCTTGCCAACGGGGATTTTCCGCCCAATCCCGCTCCAACTCACTGACTGCTCGCTCTTTACTCATGACTCTCCTTCCTCCTAAATATTGATCGCTAAATGCCCGGTTTCTAACCAGACCTAGTAATGGGCCGACATTGATTTACGCAGCACGGCCACTCCTTATCAGACAGTTTAATACGCGTCCAATGTCAGGAATTCTGCGAATCGTTCTTGGGTTACGAGCTTGCGTAGCAAGTCGGCGGCGGTTCCTGCATGGCTCTTTTTGAACTGTGTGTCCCCCAGCTCGGAGCGGATTTGCTCCAGCTCGTGCTGTAGGGCCTGTTCGAAAAGGTCAACCGTCACTTTACGGCCGTCGTTCATAACGCCCTTCGGATAACGGATCCATTGCCACAGTTGGGCGCGCGCGATTTCCGCAGTCGCCACATCTTCCATAAGATTATGGATGGGCACAGAGCCCTGTCCGCCCATCCACGCCGCAATATAGCGTAGCGCCGCGCTCACATTGCCCACCAGACCCGCCGCCGTGATTTCTCCTTCGGGGATCGTCAGCAAATCCTGTGCCGTGACCTCGACATCATCACGCTGCCGGGCGATCTGATTACGCCCCTGCATGTATCGATCGAACACCTCCTTGGCGATGGGCACCAGGCCCGGGTGGGCAACCCAGGTACCATCGTGGGCGTCCCGCGCCTCACGTTCCTTGTCTGCCCGCACCTTAGCGAGTGCGACTTCATTGGCCTGCGGGTCGTCTTTGATGGGTATCTGCGCTGCCATTCCCCCCATCGCGTGCACACCGCGCCGGTGACAGGTCTTGATCAGCAACAATGAATAAGAGTGCATGAAATGCGCCGTCATCGTGAGCTGCGAGCGATCGGCAAGTACAAACTGAGGATGTTTATGGAAGCACTTGATAAAACTGAAGATGTAGTCCCAACGTCCGCAATTCAGCCCGACGATATGGTCGCGAAGCTCGTAGAGAATCTCGTCCATCTCAAAGGCCGCCAGAATGGTCTCGATGAGCACGGTGGCCTTGATGCTCCCATGCGGGATCTCGAGTGCCTGCTCGGAGTAAGTGAACACGTCATTCCAGAGCCTGGCTTCGAGGTGATTTTCAAGCTTAGGCAAGTAGAAGTAGGGTCCACTGCCGTTGCTGAGCAGGGTGCGCGCGTTATGAAAGAAGAACAACCCAAAATCGAATAAGGCGGCAGGGATAGGCAAGCCGTCCAATAGCACGTGTTTCTCGGGCAAGTGCCACCCGCGCGGTCTGACAATCAGCGTTGCGACCGAGGCATTGAGGCGGTACTGCTTGCCATGAGGATTGGTGAATTCAATCGTGCGGTTGACCGCATCGCGAAGGTTGATCTGGCCCTGAATGGTACCTTCCCAGGTTGGCGCGTGGGCGTCTTCAAAGTCTGCCATGAACACCTTGGCGCCTGAATTTAGGGCGTTGATGATCATCTTGCGGTCCACGGGCCCGGTGATTTCGACGCGGCGGTCCTGGAGGTCTGCAGGCGCGGGCGCCACTCGCCAGCTGCTCTTCCTAATCTCGACGGTCTCGGGCAGAAAGTTAGGCATGATGCCAGCATTCAAACGCGTCTGACGCTCTTGCCGCAGTGCCAGTAACTCGTCGCGCCGCGCGGTAAACCGCCACGCTAACGCGGCCACGAAATCGAGCGCAGCTGGGGTGAGAATCTCCTCAAACTGTGGTGTCAGTTGTCCGGTCAGCTCCACTGCGGGTAACGACTGTTCATGGGCTTGATGGATCGCCATGATCGCTGCTTCTCCTAGGTTGATAGCGGCGGTAAGGTAAGACTACAACATTGCACCGATCGAAAAGTGTAACGTAGCGCCCACAATTGACCTAGCGGTCGTCTCTATCGCTTGTCCAGCCAGTCACCGATTGCGGGTGGCACCGTCTTCTGCGATCTTCCGCTTACGTAGAGGCCGATGTGCCCGCCGGGAAAATCGAGCTCCTGATAATCATCGGTACCCACGTAAGCCTTCAGGGGAATGGACGCACTCGGCGGTACCAGATGATCCTGCATGGCATAAATGTTCAGTACCGGCATCGTGATCTCCTTGAGATTCACAGTATAGTGACCAATCTGTACCTCGCCCTTGATTAGCCGATTGTTCTGGTAGAAGTCCTTGATAAACTGCCGGAAGGTTTCTCCCGCCTGATCGGGGCTGTCGAATATCCATTTCTCCATTCTGAGGAAATTGCGCGCTTGGGCTTCGTCGTCGAGTTGATCGACCATATCGAGATATTTCTGGCCCATAAGACGGAATGGTTTGAGAGACAAGAACATCCAGTTCATAAGATCGCCTGACACGTTGCCGACCGTATCCACCAGCAAATCAACATCGATCTGCTGTGCCCAACGGCTCAGCAG
>JAPSGG010000231.1 GCA_031177845.1 Chromatiales bacterium | reverse complement strand
TCGCCGTAGCGGTCCTTCAGCTCCCGCCAGAGCATCTCGTCCTCGATGATCTTGCGGGCGAACAGGTCGAGGAACTCGTCCCAGACCCGGCCGAGCAGGTCGAGCTCCGCCTCGTAGGTCTCGCGGAGGGCGGCCACCTCCTTCTCGGCCGCCTTCTGGCGGGCCTTGAGGTCGGCGTCCTTGGCCCCTTCGCCCTCGAGGGCGGCGACCTCCGCCTCGAGCTCGGTGAAGCGGTCGTTGATGCGCTGGTCGCGCTCCTTCTCGATCGCGTCGCGCTCGGCCAGCATCTCCTTCTCGAGGTTGGAGCGGTCCGCGTCGCGGCGCTCCTCGTCGACCCAGGTCACGAGGTTGGCGGCGAAGTAGATGACCTTCTCGAGCTGCTTGGCCTTCAGCTCCTCACGGGGCTCGGTGCCCATGAGGAGGTACGCGAGCCAGGAGCGGGTGCCGCGCAGGTACCAGATGTGCACGACGGGCGCGGCGAGCTCGATGTGGCCCATGCGCTCGCGGCGCACCTTGGACCGCGTGACCTCCACGCCGCAGCGCTCGCAGATGAATGCGGTAATTAACCAGCGCCGCGCCGATGATGATCGAGATGAAGGCAACGATCGTTCCGACGGCGGCCAGCGTCGCCTGAAATGTGGCAAACCAGAGCGGAGCGGAAAGGACGAAATTCCGGACGTTGGCGACCATCTGCCGGCATTCGGCTAACGACAGCCCCTCTTCTATAAGTTCATCCTTGGGGCATTCCGCTGGCGGGACTTGGCCGCCGGCGGGCGTGGATTGGGTAATGACGATCTGCTTCATCCACTCGTTGCCGTGCTCCGCTGTCTGGAGAACGCCCAGCACAATCGCCACAATGCCCACCCAACTGGCCCACGCCGGGCTAGCCGCCTGCCGGTTCATCGTGTCGCCCGAAGTTGATATTTCCATAAACCACGCCACCCATTACGCCTCACAGGAAGTCCAAGTAACCGTACCCGATCGCTCCGCGAGACACAACGGCAGCGTGAGCGGGAAATTCGCTAAGCGGCTAAAGCTTCGCGCTTCGAACGACCCGCTAAGGACGGCGAGGCTCGACGCCACACCAGGGAAGGGTGAGACAACAGCTCCGCCTAGCCATGGTCGCTTCAATTGAGCCCAAGAGGAAGCTTGGGATACGCGATTCTTTCACATATCCCAATCGGCGCCAGCTACTCATCTTACGAATCTTGGTCCGGCGGATGAAGATGTCTTACGCCGTAGGTTAAGTCCGTTAGATCTTCCATCTCCTCAATCGCGAGTATCACGCACTCCAGCGGCACCGCGGCCCATTGGGCAACTGCTCGCGGCGTGCGCCGTCCCATGTCGTCAGGTTCCAGTCAATATCGTGTGCCGGTGCTTTAGTCTTTGGCATTGTCTTCGAGTCTCATGCGCAAGTGCTCGATATCGATGTAATCCTCCGACCGATCTGCCGCCTCTTTCATGCGGATCAGCGTGGGAATCGAAACGAAGCGTACCGCGATGGACCCATGTAACGGCTTAATCGTTGCCCTTTGATACTCGTCTTCGAAAGGAAACGGTTCGGTTACGAACACGCCGATGGGAGCTCGCGATGATCATCGCTCCAGAATTGGAGCACTTGCATGTCCTTGTCTCGAATCCAACTCTCTCGCAGCGAGTTGTTCGCGAATTGCTCAGCCGTTATTGGCACCACAGGTGATATCCAAGGCTCCCAAGCACACGAATGTACGCTCGATATTATCTGGAACTAATTGAACTACGAAATCGACATCCTTGGTCAAGCGCAGATAGCCATGCGCGTTCACGGCCAGGCCGCTAGCCACTAGGTAGCGCACGTGGGCGTCATTAAGGGCACAGAAGATCGCCTCGAAACTTGCGAGTTTCATATTTGATCCTTTTTCACACAGCTTGGATTGGATGTCACTTCTGGAGCCAATCTTTTAATCGCGAGCGTGATTCCACCTGCGGCTTAACACCACCCATAATCATAGCGGGCACTCTATCCAACCTCCTCTGCAGAATAGTCTTCTCTTCCGATCAGTCGACTAGTCATGCGCGCGAACATTCGAGTTTGCGCTGAGAGTCCTTGCGCAAGATCGGATCCTGCGGTTGGAGAGAATTTGGTTTAATGCGAAGATGCAGTCGAAGCGATCCACGCGGGAAGCCACCTCTATGCGGTTTCCCTTTTACTAGTCATCCCCAAACCCTCTTCGTGTCATTCTGAAGGAGCGCAGCGACTGAAGAATTTCCTCTGGTTCAGACCGTTACAAAGATTCCTCGCTACGCTCAGAATGACAATCGGGGTTTTTGGGATGGCTATAGAGTTGTTACTGCCTCTTAACGCAGTTGGTCGTGGATGGCGAGGCTAAAGCTGGCGCATCAAGGATGACCCTGAAATGACCCAATCGGCTGGTCGTTACGAGGAGGTACGCGACGAGAAATCCTCCATTTACAGGACTTGAGATTCCTCGCATTCGCTCGTGACGTACTCAGAAATCGCGCGGCCTCTGTTAACCGCCAGGTGATAGCCGACCTGTCCCGCCCGCCGGCTCTTGAGCATCGTCCAGCTACCGGGTATCGGCGGCGGCTCAGCGGAAGCACGAGTTTCAAGATAAATTCGCGCGCCAGTTTTTAAGACGCAATGCTGTTCCAGCGCCTGGCAGACATCTGCAAGCAGGCCGCTCTCGAAGGGTGGGTCAAGGAACACGATATCGAACGGCGGCGGTGAGGGAGCGAGATAAGCTTGTGCTTGAGCCAGGATCATCTCAACCTGTGCCGCGCCGAGCATACCTGCCTGCCGGCGCAAGTGCTGAACGACCTTCGGATCGCGATCGACCATTACGACCGATGCGGCACCACGTGAGGCAGCTTCGAAACCCAACGCGCCGCTGCCCGCGAAGAGATCCAGACAGCGGCTGCCTTCCACGATCTCTTGTAACCAATTGAACAAGGTCTCTCGCACGCGATCGGGTGTAGGTCGCAGTTCCGGCAAATCGGGGAAATCGATGCGCCGGCCGCGCCATCGACCTGCGATGATGCGCAGTTGTTGACGAGCGCGCGGCGGGCTAGCTCGCCTGATCACCGCCGACGATGATCCTCACCATGTGTGGAACATCCAGTTGCTCTTGGAAAGCCGCGCGGATCGCCGCCTGATCAACGGACTTGACCTTCTCGTTGAAGGTCTCGAGGTAGTCCAATGGCATGCGGTAATAGCCGATCATTGCGAGGTATTCCAGGATATCTGCATTGCTATCGATGCGTAGGGGGAAGCCGCCGGTGATATTGCTGGTCGCAAGCGCAAGCTCCTGCTCGGTCGGCCCTTCCTTCACAAATTCCTGCACGGTATCGATCGCCACCTCCGCCGCCTGTAGGGCCTGATCGCCGCGAGTCTGCAATCCCACGGTAAAAGGCCCCGCGACCATCATGGGTAGAAAATAGCTGTAAACGTTGTAAGACAACCCGCGCTTGACGCGCACGGCTTTGACCAGACGCGAGGTGAAGCCGCTACCGCCCAGCACATGGTTACCGACATATAGCGGGAAATAGTCGGGGTGACCGCGCGGGATGCCGGTTTGGCCGATGTAGACATGCGCCTGCTCCGATGGGAAAGGAATGTTGATGGTCTGCGGCTGCGTAGGCGACTTTGGCTTGGGCAACGGAGGCGGCGGTTTGCCCGCGGGCAAGCTGTTCGCGATGCGAGCAGCGATTTTTTCGGCCTGCGTGCGCGTGAGATCCCCCACCAGTGCCAGCACCGCATTGCTGGCAACGTAGTAACGCTGGTGGAAGCGCGCGACGTCCTCGCGCGTAATGGCGCGCACGGACTGCTCGATACCTATCACCGGGCTGGCGAATGGGTGATCTCCATAGACCGCGCGATAAAAGGCCTTGTCGGCTATGGCCTCGGGGCTTTGTGCATCGTCGCGCAGCGCCACCAACGTCTGATTCTTTACGCGCTCGAAGGCGCGTTCCGGAAAGCTAGGCGCGGTAATGACTCTGATAAAGGTGTCGAGGGCAGGCTCGAATAGCGCTGGGTCGGTGAGGCTGCGCAGCGACGCTGAAGCCTGATCGCGATCCACGTCGGAGGCGTATTGCGCGCCCACGCTCTCGAAGCGG